>NZ_WXWK01000104.1:0-4235 GCF_009904835.1 Vibrio sp. V33_P6A3T137
TATTTTAATCGCTCCTTATTGGAAGAATTTTCAGTTAAAGAATTTCTATTAGGTGGATATGACTATCCTGTCGGTGTTTTATTTGGTGGGTATCAGCAAGAGTTTATGCAGACTCATTATCCTCATGTCGCTCTGAAAACGTTTACCAGTAATCAACTTATGATGGAAGAAGCATTATCTGGTAGGCTAAAAGCCTTTGTTGCGGATACGCAAGTTTCCAATTATTTTCTTCACTTAGGTAATAAACCAGGGAAGTTACTGCCTGTTCAACATTTGTATACTGGGGTGCTATATCCAGCAGTTGCGAAAGGTAGCCCTGTATTTGATATAGTCCAGCAAGGTTTTTCTCTGTTTAATTCTGAAGATAAATCAAGAATTGTTTATCGTTGGATTCATCATAGTGTGGACACTGTTTATCCACGTTACCTCATTCCTGCTACTATTCTGTTCATATTAATTGTGCTGTTATCGTATATCGTCATATTGAAGCGAAGTGTCGACAAGAAAACCAAAGCTCTGCGTGAGATGAATGCACGGCTAACTTTGCTATCAGAAACAGATAGTCTGACAGGTATTCATAATCGCCGTTACTTCATCCAAACACTTGAAACTATCCCTAACAGGACTTCAGGGGTTTGTTTAATGATATTTGATATTGATAATTTTAAAGCAGTGAATGATCAATTTGGTCATGCGACTGGTGATCGAGTGATTCAATTTGTCGCTCAACAAGCACAAATATCACTTATCGATAATCAAGCTTTAGCTCGAATAGGTGGAGAAAAATTTGCGATTTTAGCTTTTTTCTCATCATCGTTTAACGCCGAACAGTATGCACAACATTTGGTTGATCGTATTGCTAAAAACAGTATCGAAAGTTTCCCTGAAATTGGCGTGATTACGATAAGTTTGGGAGTTGCTTATTATCCTAATTCGCTTGAACATTATGAACTTAGCTTTGCAGATCAAGCGCTTTATCAAGCGAAGCATAATGGGAAGAATCAAGTAATTACTTTTATATATTCAGGTTAGTTGCTCTAGCTCGATCAGATTTTGTAAAGCTTGTTGATTGCTGTCACCGCAAACGACAGGGCAAGGTTTGAAGTGGTGGCAGACGGTTGGCCTTTCTGGTTTACCAAAGAGTTTGCATAGATTGTCCTCATTAAGCTGAATACAACGCACTCCTGCAGGCTTACCGCTGGGCATACCTGGGATAGCTGAAGAAATACTGGGTGCAATACAACATGCGCCACAACCGAGACGACAGTCCATTTTATACCTTTCGATGATTACCCGTTTAATGCGGGCGCTGATCCTAGCAGATCTTTTCTTTCTCAGCAGCGAAATTATTACCTTGTGACCTTGCAGTTTATAAACGGGAAAGGTATAACACCCGGCTGAAATCGTAACTAGGCAGTAAACCCTCATGAATATCCCATTTTGGCAACGTAAATCTTTAGAACAAATGACCGAAGCAGAGTGGGAATCGCTATGCGATGGTTGTGGTAAATGTTGTTTGCATAAACTCATGGATGAAGACAGTGATGAAGTCTATTACACCAATGTTGCTTGCAGTTGGCTCAATAGCGATACCTGTTCATGCAAAGACTATCCTAACCGTTTTCAATCTGGTGAAGAGTGTTTAAAACTTACGCGAGACAAGATAGCGGAATTTCATTGGCTACCTGATACCTGTGCTTATCGGTTACTCGCGGATCAGCAGCCGTTACCTGAATGGCATCCTTTGCTCACGGGGTCGAAAGCAGCGATGCATGCGGCAGGGCAAAGTGTCCGTAATCAGGTTGTTTATGAAATCGATGTTATTGATTGGGAAGATCACATTATAAACCATCCTAACAGAAACTAGCGGTATTAAGATTTTTCAATCTCTTATCTTATTAATCGCTGCTTTGCCACTATTGTTAGCGGCGGTTAGGATTTTTATATAGGCTACACTGACGGATTAATAACACCAAATCGAAATAGATTAAGAGCTGTTAACAATCATCATTGATATCTTTAAAATATGCACTTAGTTGGTTATTGTCGATGTGTTTCTATTGGTTTTATTATTTTAATAGTTAATGAATCATGTGTTCTAGTCTGGATTAGTTATTTCCTATAGGCATCAATAATATTAGTGTTCACAGCAAAACTAATATATTTTCCTTTTTCTGTATTTTTAATGTATTCATAATTTGTATTTTTGATTTTTAATAAAAAATATTTATTGTCCTATGTTTTATTTTTTATTGAAGATTAAGCATATTTACATTGACCTTTTTTAACTAACCCTCCTATAATCCGCGCCGTTCAGTTAATGAACAGACTGTGTAATTACAGCATCTCGTTAGGCGAGGCTCCTGTACAAACATAGGCCACTGATCTCACGACATCCAGAGATGCCCAAGATCAGGACAGTTTTCATCGGATTAAGGTGTTAACCCAAGTGGCTTTCGCGTTTGCGAATACGTTGTATAGTGCTGAAGCTGGGACTCGGGGATGAATTATCCTACCATTTCCTTTCGCTCGTCAAATAACGGCTGTTTTCTTACATCATAGATCAATCAATTCAGGATATTCCTGAGTCACATGAGGTTAATGTGATGAATGTAAATGTAATGAAAAACACCCACTCAATTATTGAGACCGCACAAGTTAAGCAACTGAATGAATTTTCAAGAAAATTAATTCAACCACGTTACCGTGAAAAATGGGTTGAGAAACTCGTTAAACTTTCTGATTCAGAAATTAAATTTGTATTAGAATCATTATCTAATCATGAAGTTTCTGAATTATTTAGTACGATTTCGGCCAATGCCACAGGAGAATTACTACTGTGCATTACACCACAGCAACTAAAAGAAATACTGCCTTTAGTTGCACCAAAGTTTATTGAGAATGCAATGCGTACCCTCGATGAGCAGGAGCGTGAGATTGTGCTCGAAGCGATGCCAATAGACGATTTAAAATACCATCGTGAAGCCTTGTTTTGGCCTGATGAATCGGTTGGCCGACATATGCGTTCAGATGTCATCACTTTACAAATTACTCAAACGGTAGAGCAAGCCAAGCAAACCCTTTATGAAGCTTGGGATATGCCAAACTTATTACACAACATGTACGTTGTGAACGAACAAGGGGCATTATTAGGAGAAATTAGTCCTAAAGCATTATTGGTTGCTTCATCAGAACAGTCGTTAATGACGATGGTTGAACAAAATAAGCTCGTGATTGATGCGATGGTTGATCAAGAGAATGCAGCCCGTTTGCTTCTTGAACATAATGTTCCAGTACTTCCTGTCGTTTATGAAGGAAAATTAGTTGGTTTTTTCTATCTAGAAGATGCCGCTGCGATTCTGGAAAAAGAAACAACAGAAGATGCTGAAATGCAAGGCGGTACGATTCCTCTTGATGGTAGCTATTTAGACACTACACCTTGGGAGTTATGGAAAAAACGTATTGTATGGTTATTAGTACTTTTTGTTGCTGAAGCCTATACTGGAACGGTGCTACGAGCGTTTGAAGAACAACTTGAAGCGGCAATTGCGTTAGCCTTTTTTATTCCATTATTAATTGGTACTGGTGGTAATAGTGGAACACAAATTACTACAACTATTATTCGCGCAATGGCGGTTGGTGAAGTCAGTTTACGTAATTTAGGGACAGTATTACGGAAAGAATTATCAACAGGAACTTTAATTGCCGCAGCAATGGCCGTTGCCGCTTGGATCCGTGCTTGGTCACTTGGTGTCGGTTTTGAAATAGGTTTAGTTGTAACGCTAACTATTTTAGCGATTGTACTATGGAGTGCTTTAGTTTCTTCAATTATTCCAATGGTATTACGTCGCTTGAATATTGATCCAGCGGTTGTATCTGCCCCTTTTATTGCAACATTAGTGGATGGAACTGGTTTGATTATCTATTTTGAAATTGCAAAATTAACTTTGCCTCAGTTAGCTTAATTATTAAAAACCCCTATCATCTAGTCATAGATATGATGATAGGGGTTTGTATGAAAATTTAATATATTTCAATTAAATTGCCAGTTAATAACTCAGTAGTTTGAATATGAATATTATTGTTTATTAAATTATTCAAAGTGATGTTCTACATGATTCAAATATGTCGAGTTCTGGCTGATAGACTTCGGTGTTAACATCCATAATTCCCAATAGAGAATGGAATATATTATCATGAGAGTACATTCCAATTTTATTTGCTGATTCTTGAAG
>NZ_WXWK01000027.1:0-4175 GCF_009904835.1 Vibrio sp. V33_P6A3T137
GTTCGACACGGACTAATTGTCATCATCCATCACCTAAAATCTACTCCGCTTCGACAAAAGAACCATGGGTTTTAGCGACTAACTTGCCCGTTGAAATCCGAACACCCAAGCAACTCGTTAGGATCTACTCAAAGCGTATGCAGATAGAAGAAACCTTCCGAGACTTGAAAAGCCCAGCATACGGTCTAGGACTCCGCCATAGCCGAACTAGCAACCCAGAGCGCTTTGATATCATGCTACTAATCGCCCTAATGCTTCAACTGACATTTTGGCTTGTTGGCGTACATGCACAGAAACAAGGTTGGGATAAACACTTTCAAGCGAACACTGTCAGTAATCGAAATGTACTCTCAACAGTGCGCTTAGGTATGGAAGTTCTGCGGCATTCTGGCTACGCAATAACGAGGAAAGACTTGCTCGTAGCTGCAACCATACTTGCTCAAAATCTATTCAGGTACGGTTGCGCTTTGGGGAAATTATGAGGGGATCCCTCAGCGCAGAGCATCCGTCGCAACTTGCTCGAAAGAAGTCGAACACACGCCAAATTGACTCAACGTCGGTAGTAGTAATTTGTCGAGCATCATTTGTACCCAAAGAATACTGTCATCAATATTGACATTTTTACGCTTCGTTAATAATTGAGCGATTCGGTAATAACGCTGTAAAACATCCGCTCGCTGAGCCTTTTTCGCCGCATGAATATTCTCTCTCATAACGTAAGGGGCAAGACGAGCGGTGATCACGCTGTGTGGTGCGTCGAGCTTACCTCCCAACGCAGAGGCCAATCCATACGCAGCACCTAGCTTAGCGTTAGTGATTGCCATCCCGCCCAACATCGCAGCAAAAGATAAATCCTCACGAGCAGGTTTATCATCTAGACAACACGCAGCAAGCGTTGAACGTGATAAACGGCGTAATCCCTCTTCACAGATCATATCCGTTAAAGGATTGGGATCACCACAAACGTAAGCCTCCATGAGATGAGTAAAAGCCTTCATTGCACCACGACCAGACGTATAACGATCGGTGCCATAGGTTAAACTCGGATCGATAATCGCCATGACTGCCAGCATCTCTGGGCTACGTAAACTCACTTTGACTTTATCTTGTCCAGATTTTAACACTGCATTTTTCGTGACTTCAGAGCCGGTACTGGCAGTGGTTGGAATCGCAATAAACGGCAGTGGCTTTGCTTTGAGTGGCACATTACGACCAACAACTTCAACATAATCATACACATTTCCTTGATTAGGAATAATCGCCGCTAAAGCTTTGCCCATATCTAAAACGCTACCACCACCGATAGCAATCACTACTTGTGGTCGAAAACGTCGTCCGACAATTGCCGCTTCTTCTACCATAGTAATATTGGGCTCGCCATAGATCGCGACATGTTGATACGGCATCTTTTGCTGTTGCAAGTAATCACTGATCATTTGAGCGCGTTGCACGTTTTTACCTGAGACCAATAGAACGCTGTAACCGTATTGATTGATCAGCGATAGCGAGTGTTGCAGTGCACCCGCACCGAATACAATTCGATTCGATGTCATAAACTGAAACATGTGCCCTCCCCCAATCACTTTGATAGCATTCAGTGTGCTTTCCTTTGTGGAAAAATTTTTTGACTCAGTGCAACCTGTTGCTAAATAACTCAAACTTCATCTCAGACTATGCACGACATCACAATAGATGGCATGACTATCGCTGCTTTATTTAACTTGGGCATAAATTATCCAATCAATTTTACCTATTAAAACAACTGGTAAATGACACTTTATTTCCTAATTCGAATCGGGCATAGTGGCGCAAACGAAACAGAGGAGAAAGTGATGTTCGTAGTGATTTTTGGCCGCCCGGCTTGCCCATATTGTGTCCGTGCAAAAGAGCACGCAGAAACCTTAAAAGCGAAACGTGATGACTTCAACTACCGCTATGTTGATATTCATGAAGAAGGTATTACTAAAGCCGATCTAGAAAAAACCGTGGGTAAACCGGTTGAAACGGTGCCACAAATTTTTATTGATCAAGAGCATATTGGCGGCTGCACTGAATTTGAAGCCTATGCAAAAGAGCATTTAGGTCTATTTGACGAATAAGCTTTCGATACACCATTTCTAATCTTAGTCAACCCGCTGATGTTTAGCGGGTTTTTTAATGGATTATTTATTAAAAAATGACCTTGCCCTGAAAAAATTCACTTATCTTTTTGCCTATTTACGATACAATCGTCACAATTTAATCATCCTCCCCTTGCATGCCAACATTGAGCTAAATTGTGAATATCGACGTCGTACTGTTGTTAGAACAAAATCCCATCTTATTGATCTTCGTTGTCCTCGCCATTGGCTTGGCCTTTGGCAAAATTCGCTTTGGCAGTTTGCAATTAGGCAACTCCATCGGTGTGTTGATCACGTCTTTAGTGATGGGGCATTTGGGCTTCTCGTTTAATGCCGAAGCATTAACGATTGGTTTCATGTTGTTTATTTATTGTGTGGGGATTGAAGCGGGACCAAACTTCTTTGGTATCTTCTTTCGTGATGGTAAACACTACTTAATTTTAAGTTTAGTGGTGTTAGTCACTGCCACCAGTTTAACCTATTCCGCCAGCCATTTTTTTAATCTCGATTACGGCTTAGCCGCGGGGATGATGGCCGGAGCATTAACGTCGACTCCAGTGTTGGTTGGCGCACAGGATGCCCTGAACTCTGGGCTAGCCAATATTCCTCGTAATATGGATCTGACCTTGATTTTAGAAAATGTCTCGGTCGGCTATGCGATGGCGTATCTGATTGGCCTGATCAGTATGATCATGTTTGCAAAGTTACTGCCTAAATTACAAAAACAAAATCTCTCTGATTCAGCGCAACAAATTGCTCAAGAACGGGGAATTGGCGGCAGCGGACAACGTAAGGTCTATTTGCCGATCATTCGTGCTTATCGGGTTGGCCCTGAGCTAACCAATTGGATTGATGGCAGAAATTTACGAGAGCTTGGTATCTATCGTCAAACTGGATGCTATATCGAGCGTATTCGTCGTAATGGTATTCTTGCCCACCCTGACGGTGATGCCATTTTGCAAGAAGGCGATGAAATTGCCTTAGTCGGTTTTCCTGACAGTCATGCGCGCCTTGATCCGAGCTTTCGTAATGGTAAAGAAGTGTTTGATAGAAACTTACTTGACCTACGGATCACTGAAGAAGAAATTGTCGTCAAAAGTGACAGTATTGCCGGAAAAAGGTTGTCTGATTTAAACCTCTCGGAATATGGCTGTTTCTTGAACCGCGTGGTGCGCGCACAAATTGAAATGCCGATGGATCTCGATATTGTGCTGGCGAAAGGCGATGTACTTCAGGTCAGTGGAGAAAAAAGTCGCGTTAAAGGGCTAGCCGAACGAATCGGCTTTATCTCCATTCATAGTCAGATGGCCGATCTCATGGCTTTTTGTAGCTTTTTCATTTTAGGAATTCTCTTTGGCTTAATTACCATGACCTTTGGCCAAGTCTCCTTTAGCCTAGGCAATGCCGTCGGCCTGCTTTTGTCCGGTATCTCGCTTGGTTTTTTACGAGCCAACCATCCAACCTTTGGTTATGTGCCGCAAGGTGCATTAAACATGGTCAAAGATCTAGGACTGATGATATTTATGGTGGGTATCGGCTTAAGCGCTGGCGGACGGATGTTTGAACACTTAACCGAAGTTGGTCCGCAAGTGATTGGCTTAGCGTTTATCGTGAGTGTTGTTCCTGTGGTCTTTGCTTATCTGGTCGGGGCGTACCTATTAAAAATGAATCGTGCTTTACTTTTTGGAGCGATCATTGGCGCTCGTACCTGCGCACCGGCGATGGATATCGTCAATGATTACGCAAAATCGACCATTCCAGCGCTTGGCTATGCAGGCACTTACGCGATTGCCAATATTTTGATGACGCTTGCTGGTACCATTTTGATCATTCTCAGCTAAAACGGTTCAATCAATGAGTATCGTTGAAAGGAATAAAAGCTAAACAAAAAAGGCGCATAAAGCGTAATGCCAGTCAGTTAAGCTGACTGGCTTTCTTTTTATTGGGGTATTTCTTTGCCTTTGGTTTTATTGCTCTCGGATATATCCGCTCTTCTCGTTTAATGGGCAAGACATGGTGTATCGCCTCTTCCTGCAAGTGAGTAATGCGCTTAGG
>NZ_WXWK01000090.1:0-51698 GCF_009904835.1 Vibrio sp. V33_P6A3T137
AGTCAGGTGAGTGACTGCTTATCAGCTTTTAGTATAAAAAATGAAATTTTAGAATTTCGAGTAATAACATCCACCGCTCATAATGACGTCATCAATTTGAGTTAAGGATGACAACGATGGCGGGTTTTCAACACGTTAAGACCACAAAGGTCAAACAGGCAACGCTGGTGGCATTGGATGGAGGGGCAACATCGAGCCCTTATACTCGCCTGTCTCGTAGTCAGTTGCGCGCCGGCGAAGTGGCGTTGGTTGGTGCCGGTCCTGGCGATCCTGAATTGCTGACAGTCAAAGCACTCAACTATCTACAACAAGCGGATGTTGTGCTCTATGACTATTTGGTCTCAGAAGACATTATGGCGCTGATCCCCAGCACAACCATTTTAGTTTGTGTGGGGAAACGGGCAGGTCATCATAGTGTTCCACAAGAAAAAACCAATCAACTGCTGGTCGATTTTGCCCAATTGGGTCATCGCGTGGTGAGGATCAAAGGCGGTGATCCTTTTATGTTTGGTCGTGGTGGTGAAGAGTTGGAAGTGTTGGCGGATGCTGGCATCGCATTTCAAGTGATCCCTGGCATTACTGCAGCAGCAGGAGCGACCGCGTACGCTGGTATTCCATTAACCCACCGTGATTATGCACAATCGGCTTTATTTATTACCGGACACTTAAAAAATGACACCATTGATGAGATGGAGTGGCCGACCTTAGCACGCGGTCATCAAACCTTAGTCATCTATATGGGATTGATGAATGCTACGATGATCACGCAACAACTCCTCCTACATGGACGTCAAGCCTCGACGCCGATTGCGATCATCGAGCGCGGTACTCAACAAGCCCAAAAAGTCTTTCGAGGCGTTTTGCAAGATTTACCCCAATTAGCGACTCAAGCGCAATCACCGGCCTTAATTGTGATTGGTGAGGTGGTCGCGTTAGCCGATAAATTGGCTTGGTTTGGCGAGCAAACTGAGCGTCCCACTCACTACCATTATGCCTAATTGATTATTTTACTCTTGCCATTTTCTTGTTCGAGACAATGACGAGGCAGCGAAAAGGAAACCGACAGAATGGATCCACAACGTTTAACCCATTTACAGCAGCTTGAGGCGGAGAGTATTCATATTCTTCGCGAGGTGGCGGCAGAATTTGCGAACCCAGTGATGATGTACTCGATAGGTAAAGACTCCTCCGTGATGTTGCATTTGGCTCGCAAAGCGTTTTATCCGGGAAAAATTCCTTTTCCTTTACTGCATGTGGATACGGATTGGAAATTTCGCGAGATGATCGAGTTTCGTGATGCGGCAGCTGAAAAGTATGGCTTTGAACTTTTGGTACATAAAAACCCAGAAGGATTGGCGATGGGGATTAATCCCTTTGTGCATGGTTCCTCAAAACACACCGATATCATGAAAACCCAAGGGTTGAAACAAGCTCTCAATCACTATGGGTTTGATGCCGCTTTTGGTGGTGCGCGTCGTGATGAAGAAAAATCTCGAGCCAAAGAGCGGGTCTATTCGTTTCGTGATCAAAACCATACGTGGGATCCGAAAAACCAACGTCCAGAGCTATGGAAAACCTATAACGGGCAAATTAATAAAGGGGAAAGTATTCGCGTATTCCCTTTATCGAATTGGACGGAATTGGATATTTGGCAATACATCTATCTAGAAAACATCGATATTGTGCCGCTGTATCTTGCTGATGTCCGCCCGGTCGTTGAGCGAAATGGCATGTTAATTATGGTCGATGATCAGCGGATGCCATTGCAACCGGGTGAAGAGGTTCAATACAAGCGAGTTCGGTTCAGAACCCTCGGCTGCTATCCCCTAACCGGAGCCGTAGAATCTGAAGCCGATACGTTGACCGGGATTATTGAAGAGATGTTGGTGGCAACGTCCAGTGAGCGACAGGGGCGGGCGATCGATCACGATCAGTCTGGATCGATGGAACTGAAAAAACGCCAGGGTTACTTCTAAGGATTTGAGGAAAGAAAATGAACAGTGCAGTGCATGCTCAACTTGCTGAGCTGGGTATTGAAGGATACCTCAGCCAACATCAACATAAATCATTATTACGCTTTCTAACCTGCGGCTCGGTTGATGATGGAAAAAGTACGTTAATTGGTCGTCTGTTGCATGATTCTAAGCAGATCTATGAAGATCAGCTCGCCGCGGTTCATTCGGACAGTCAGCGCGTGGGAACCACCGGAGAGCGGCCCGATCTTGCGCTATTGGTCGATGGTTTACAAGCCGAGCGTGAGCAAGGAATCACTATCGACGTTGCTTATCGCTATTTTTCCACTCAAAAACGCAAATTTATCATTGCCGATACCCCAGGGCATGAACAGTATACGCGTAATATGGCTACCGGGGCGTCGACCTGCGACTTAGCGATTATCTTGATTGATGCTCGTAAAGGGGTATTAGATCAAACCCGCCGACATTCGTTTATTGCCCATTTATTGGGGATCAAACACTTTATCGTCGCGATCAATAAGATGGATTTAGTGGATTATTCCCAAGCGCGATTTGAAGAAATTGCTCAGCAATACGCTGATTTTTCAAAGCATCTTGCCCAAGATATTGCTATTCAGTTGATTCCTATCTCTGCGCTAGAAGGTGACAATGTCGTCGAGAAAAGCCAATTTATGTCTTGGTATCAAGGTGAATCACTGCTCGAGCGACTAGAAAACGTGCAGATTAAGCCACCGAGTCTCAACGCAGATTTTCGTTTTCCCGTTCAGTATGTCAATCGTCCCCATTTAGATTTTCGTGGTTTTGCTGGTACGGTTGCCGCGGGCACAATTCATGTTGGTGATAAGGTCAAAGTGTTACCGTCTGGAAAAACCTCTGCGATTACGCGGATTGTTACTTTTGACGGAGACTTAAGCCATGCCAATGCTGGACAAGCGGTCACCTTGACGTTACAAGATGAGATCGATATCAGTCGTGGTGATCTGTTAGTGTTGGCCGATGCTGATGTTTCGTTAACCTCGCAACTCGTCGCGGATGTGGTATGGATGACAGAGCAGCCACTACAACTTGATCGTGAATACGACATTAAAATCGCAGGTAAGAAAACTCTGGGTCGAGTGACCAACATTGAGCATCAATACGATATTAATCAGCTAAGCACCTTCAATACTGAACAGCTACCACTGAATGGTATTGCCCGTTGTCAATGGCGCTTTACCCATCAACTGGCGGTGGATAACTATCAAGATTGTGCGGATACTGGCGGTTTTATTATTATTGATCGTTTGACTAACGTCACGGTCGGAGCGGGTTTGATTCGCGAGTCGCTGCAAGCCGTAGATTTACCAACCGCAACGGGATTGTCGGCTTTTGAGTTAGAATTTAATGCGTTGGTCCGAAAACATTTCCCTCATTGGGACGCGAAAGATCTCAGCCAGTTCAAGGGGTAATAATGCACACTATCGATAATGTCACTGAACCGACGATCGTTTGGCATGAGCATCATGTTGATAAAGCCCATCGAGCACGATTGAAACAACAGCGTCCAGCGGTATTGTGGTTCACTGGGCTATCTGGAGCTGGAAAGTCAACCATTGCGGGAGCTCTAGAACAACGCCTTGCTGAGCTTGGTTACCATACCTATTTATTGGATGGCGATAATGTGCGTCACGGATTGTGCGCAGATTTAGGTTTTTCAGAGCAAGATCGCCGGGAGAACATTCGCCGCATCGGTGAGCTTGCCAAGTTAATGGCCGATGCAGGATTGATTGTGTTAACGGCTTTTATCTCGCCGCATCGTGCTGAAAGGCAACGAGTTCGAGCATTAATGCCTGAAGGTGAATTTTTGGAAGTGTTTGTGAATACTCACTTAGCGGTGTGTGAGCAGCGTGATCCAAAAGGGTTGTATAAGAAAGCACGAGCGGGTGAACTGACTCAGTTTACTGGGATTGATTCGGTGTATGAAGCGCCGCTGGAGGCAGAGATTGATTTGCCCGCTGGTGAAGAGCCGGTCGAGGCATTGGTTGAGCGCTGCATTGTGGCGTTACAGCAACGAGGGATTATTCGTTAAAGCGATACCACTCACCCTTTGATCGTGAAAGCCATTCATCCCGATGAGTGGCTTTTTTATGTGTGCGATTTATACCGTGTGATGAATGGTACTGCTGGCGTCACTATGGACAATAAATTTTTGTCCTAATAGAGCGATCAGTTGATCATAGTAACCACTATTGGGTTTATTGCCTAATAGTCGGCAGAGTTCATTGCCGGTAGGAGTGAAGCGATAGTACAGCAAGTGCACCCCTTTGGCAGTGACGTTTAATGTGAGCTGTTTACCTTGGTAGCTTAGCGTTAGCGGCGGATCAAATTCAATTGCACCCGATTCTAATTCTGTGGCATGCAGTAAGCCAAGTTCGATTAATACCAGTAAGCTGGAGTAAGGTAATTGGTGACTACCAATATTTAATGTTGAGGTGATATTGCGTTTGCCTAAACTAAAAATACTGTTTTGTACTTTAAGACCAAACAGTAATTTTAAACTCGGATCGCTGCCGAAACTGCAACTCAAACCGGCGGCACGTTGTAAAATTTGCGCTTCTTTGGGAGTCATGTTTTGCAAAATACTCAGTGCTTTCATTGAAGTAAACCCTGGGTTGGTCACTTCACGTTTCAGAACTTGCGCCCACAGACGCTGCATTGATGAGTTATGAATATCTTGCGCCATATCGAAGAAACGGTATAGCCAGTCTTGGTCAGGGTCTCCCGCCGTTTCGTTATGACACGAGAGATGTGCAAGACGTACGATTTGCTCCAGATTTTTTTGTCGCTGCTCTTTTCTCTCTCGCTCACGTTTTAACGCTCTATCTAACGGCGTTTTTTGCGGCTTCTCATCCAGTAATAAGGCATCTAACCCATGTTGCTGAGCAATCGATGAGATACGACTCGCGCTATCTTTTAGATAACTGGATTTTTTCTCTGTATTGGAATGGGTTGTGGTTGGATGCTCAATCACAACCGAGGATTTCAGCTCAGCCATGGGTTACCAAATTTTACCATTGAATCATACTCTAAAATGTACCGTGGATTGGCTAAGGTAACCAGTGAAACTCTTGGTGATAGCGCACAAATTTGCGCTATCATAAATGATAATAACTTGTTAAAATTGTTATCAACAACTGTGAGGGCACACTGACGCAATGAAGTACGATAAAGAAAATCGCTGGTTTAAGCATCTATCGACCACTTTACTGTTTTTGATCTATTTGGGGTTATTAAGTTATTTAGCCAAATACATGATGTAACGAGTAAGGTGGTCTTTGAGTTAGCAATTATTTAACAAATGGTTACATGTCATCGTAATCTTCGATCGCGGTTCCTTCAATCAGATAGGCGGTTTCCGCCAGCTCAGCACTAACCACTTCGGTTTTCAATGTTCCTATCACATACACCACATCCCATAACTGTTGAATCGGAGCCCCTTGAGGGTACTTGACGTAAATGATCTGATTCGGTGGCGGTGGTGGGACATGAATACAGGCCCCAAAATAGGGAACCAGTAAAAACTCGGTGATGGAGTTTTCGTCTCCCTCAAGAGGAATGACAAACCCTGGGATTTTTACCTGACTGCCATTGAGCTCACTGCGTACACTGCCCACTTTGATTTGTTGGGCGGGTAGATCGAGGTTGTGATCGATCATTGGCATGCCCATCGCGTTAAATTGGTTGCGCTCATTTTCTGGAATGAGATCAATCCAGTCTAATTGCAGCGGTTCACCATTGGCGTAGACGTTAAAGCTTATCGCCGTAAGTAGTGGCACCAATAAGCTCAGTAACCATTTATACATCTTATTGTTTCTCCTAGAGTCGTATCGTCATACCATCACTGAGTGATTGACGGTAAGCACGCAGTGCAGGAATAAAGCCTATCATGGTGCCAGCCACTTGCACATAGCCCAGCAGTTGCCACTCATAATGAGTCAGGGCTTGGAGTTGCAGTTGAATACCATATTGACTCGCGACGATAGGGGAAGCGACAGCAAGAACAAGATATAAGCCGATTAAACCGGTGACAATGCCTAATAAGGTTAAAACACTCGCTTCGCTGATCAGTAAGGCAAAAATGTGTTTTGGTTGTGCCCCCATCGCACGTAAAATCGACATTTCACGACGACGTTCTTGCAGGCTAGTCAGTAAGCTACTTAGCATGCCGAGTAACCCGGCAATAACGACAAAAACCGACACCGTCATTAACGCTTGCTCTGCAACGGACATCATTCCCCACAGTTCATGCAGTGCTACACCGGGTAGAATGGCACTTAATGGTTCCGCTCGGTATTGGTTAATTTGTCTTTGTAGCGCAAAGGTCTGAATTTTTGAATGCAAACCGAGTAGCATCGCCGTGATTTGCTGCGGTTCAAATTCGCGCTGCTTTAACTCTTCTTTGCTCGGGGTATTGCCTAAATTAGCCCCAGACTCCCAGCCAACATGGATAGCTTCAATGGCTTCAAGAGAGACGTGGACGGTTTTATCTACCGGCGTGCCGGTTGGCGCTAAAATACCGACGACAGTAAAAGGCAGATTATCGTGCCGACTGAAGCCGACATCGCTGATGCCATGAGCGATAATGATCTCACTGCCTAAGTGATAACCGAGTTGTTTGGCGACGTCGGCACCGAGTACAGTCTCAAATAAGCCGGAAAACTCTCTGCCTTGAGAAAAAGTAAGTGGTTGCTTACTTCCATAGCGAAAGTGTTCAAAGTAGTTATGGTTGGTGCCCATGACACGAAAACCACGGTGCGAATCGCCCAGTGAAATCGGGATAGCCCATTTTACGGCGCGATGCTGGCTAAATTCTTGATAGCTTTTCCAATCAATATTATTGGTCGCATTGCCAATCCGAAATACCGAATAAAGCAGAAGATTCACTTGTCCTGAACGGCCTCCGACAATCAGATCGGTACCTGAAATGGTATTGGCAAAGCTGCTCTTAGCTTGAGTGCGTATGCGCTCAACCCCCATTAATAGAATGACGGAAATCGCCACAGTAAGAATAGTTAATACAGCGGTGCTTTTACGATTCAGTAAGCTTTTCCACGCTAACTTGGTGACTACGCTCATGCAACACCTCGTGCTTGATTAATAGTAGGTAAGTACACACTTCGTTCAAACAGTTTCTCTAAAGTTGGATCGTGGCTAACAAAAACCAGGGTTGTGCCGACACGATTGGCTTCATCTAATAACAGTTCGATAAAGGCACTGCGGTTATCGTAATCGAGTGCGGAGGTGGGCTCATCGGCAATCAGTAGTGGCGGATCGCCAATCAATGCCCTTGCCGCGGCGACGCGTTGTTGTTGACCGATACTTAATTCCGTCACCGGCTTATTAAGCAGTGTGTCACTGAGCTTCAGCTGAGCGAGTAACTGTTTGGCTCGCTCGCGAATATCTCCAGAGACGTTCGCGCGGCGATGAGCTGAAAATTGACAGGGTAGAATGACGTTATCAATCACTGACAAGTAAGGTAATAAGTTAAATTGTTGGAAAATATAACCAATATTGTCAGCGCGAAATTTATCTCGTTGGCGAGATTTGAGTTTAGCTAAGTCATGACCGAGTAAGTGGACATGGCCTTGAGTGGCGGTATTAATTCCGGTCAGTAAGCTTAGTAAGGTCGATTTACCACAACCACTTGGCCCCTTTACAAACAGATGTTGCTTGGCAAGCACGCTCAAAGCATCAATATGGAGGGTCGGTTGAGGATTATTTGGCCACTGAAATTGTACATCGATAAGGTCAATTACGGGAGTGGCGCTTGGCAGCGGTTGGCTGTTCATCACTTATCCTTATTTGATGGAAAATCGGGTAAGCCAGGCTTACCCGATTGGGGCGTGAACGCTTATATCGGTTGATGCATTTACAGTGACAGACGAGTTTGTTGCTTGGTCAGCTCAACGGCAGTTTGTGTACGCTCGGTGAGTAAATTGACCAGCATTTTTTCCGTGCTTGGGAACAAGGCGAACCATTCCGTGTTGATCTGAGTGAGCGCGCCAACATTTTCACATTGATAGTGATATTGCGCAGTAAATTCACCGTGTTGATGCTTGTGATCGTGATGCTTATGATGGTCATGGTCATGGTCATGGTCATGGTCATGCTCATCATGTCCGTGATCATGATGAGCATGATCGCTATGATCATGGTTATCTTTGTCGCCACTTAGGGTGTGGCTAACATGGGTTTCTTCCAATTGACATTTCGCTGCCGAGCTTAAGGTAAACAGTGATTCTGCTTGTCCTAAGATATCTAATGCGCGATTAAGTGCTTGAACTTGGGTTTCGTTGTGTGGTGCGTGCTCAAAACCCACCACATCTGCGCCCGGAGCAGTGATTTCAATCAGCAAATCCGTGCCATCTTGAGCGATGTTAAGCTCAACTTGTCCATGAACATGAGCATCGTGTTGACGAAATTCTTGATGGGCAAACGCGGCGGTTGATAATACGGCAGAAATACTTAAGGCAAGCAAAGGTTTAGTTAGCATAGTGTTGATTCCATAACATAGGGATAGTAAATATTGTGTTGGTTAATGTATTGAACGGTTCAACGTTTTGGTGGTGAACGTGCTACATAAGTAATGTAGTCGAGTACCAAACAAAATGGGCTAACGATGGCTGGTATAAAACCCTGTGCTGGCCAGATAGGGATGATCAGAGTGGCATGCTCAAGGCCATGTTTCATTACGGAAAACAGTTGGCAATGATGATCGGTATGTTGAGTTGGATGAATGTCTAATTGATGATTTATCACGGCGATATTGAGCCACAGCACCAACAATACGGCCAGTATACTGACAGTGTTGGTCGATAGACGTAAAGGCTGTGGTTTGACCATCATCTTATACCCAATACAACAAGAAGATTGTTATAGTATAACAATCTTCTTGTCTGGCAAGCCTTAAGGTTATTTTTCTAGCTGTTGTTGAATGAGCGACAGTAGGTTTTGAATAGCATCGTCATTTAAAGCCCCTTCTTGGACAAATTGCACGATACCCTGTTTATCGAGCACGATGATCGCTGATGAGCGGTTTTGTAACTGCCAACTTTGTGCCACGATACCCGCTTGGTCAAGGACAATCGACGACCAAGGGAAATCGGTTTTGCTGCTTTGAGCCGATGATTTTACAAACGAGCCCGTTCCCCATACCGCATCATTTTGATTAATGATCGTTGTAGTTTGGTATGCATCACGAGGAAACTCTGCTGCGGTGATTGCGGCCATGAGAGGGGCGTTCATTTCCTTGGCGGCGCTTCGACCAGCAATAGCTTGAATCACTCGAACCTTACCTGGGAGTTGAGTGCTACTCCATGGTACAAACTGAGTGTCTTTACCCTCCAATATCACTTCGCCATATTTTGCGACGTCGACGGCTGGCAGTGGCTGACCGAGTACTAGATTGTGTGCTGACGCAACGAGACTATGAGTGGTGATCAATAGAGTGAGTAGTATTTTTTTTATCATGGTAAGTCCGTTTTAGTAAATAAGTGGTTTAAGTTGATGGTGTATCGGTATGCAAGGACCGCATTGTGTTCTTGAAATTGGTAATTACTGTTATTGACGTAGGGACTAAAATTATAGAGCAAGAACGCATGTTTGCCTTTTTTGATCTCTAAATAAACCCCGACCGCCTGACCAAACTCACTAAGTTTGATGTTTTTTGTCTCGCCAAACTCGGGATGTAGGGGCTGAGTAATTTGATAATTACCACTCAGATTAAGATAACCTAGCCCAATACCAATCCCCGTTTTTACTTGCCATTTCTCTGGCTGGTGGCGATTAAAATGGTAAAAAAATAATGGCATCGCATACAGCGCATAGCCAGATATTTTGGTATCAAGATTGGTTAGCTGATTGTTTTGATGAAGCGTTTGTCGATTAACTTTGACGAGATTGCCATCCAGTTGAAATTGTACGCCCAACGAGCTTTGCTCTGAAAGATAATAGCCTTTTGATAAGAGAGAGACCGTTGGAGAAAGAGCGAGCTTATTATTCATTTGTGCAATGTTTTGATCGGACTCGTCGCGCACATCAATGTTGTTGGTGGTTAATTGTAGACCCAGATTGAGCTCAATAGCGCAAATTGGGAGGCTATAGCAAAGAGTAAAAATAACGCTCGTTCTTAAATAATTGATCATAACAGAATGCTCTTTCATCATTTAATGAGCCATTAATCAGCTCGCTTCGTTGATATTGCTGAAGCGAGCGTTATATTAGTGAGCTCGATTATTACTCACAAAAAGCACACCCCTGTGCCACCAAGGCCACAATATCCTTGCGGGTTTTTAGCGAGGTATTGCTGGTGAGAACTTTCCGCAAAATAATAAGCGCCAGCAGGAGTAATTTCGGTGGTGATCTCCGCTTTATGGTGTTCGCTTAGCAAAGCTTGATATTCTGCGCGGCTTTGCTCTGCTAGCGTTTGCTGTTCATCGGTGTAAGTGTAGATCACAGAACGATATTGAGTTCCTAAATCATTGCCTTGGCGCATACCTTGGGTTGGATCGTGATTTTCCCAGAAGGCTTGCAACAGTGTTCTCAAGGGTAACACCTTAGGATCGTAGATCACTCGGACGACTTCCGCATGGCCAGTTTTACCCGTACAAACTTCTTGATAGGTTGGGTTTGGAGTAAAGCCGCCAGCATAGCCGACAGAAGTAGAAACGACACCGTCTAAATGCCAAAATAAACGTTCCGCTCCCCAAAAACAGCCCATTCCAATCAGTAATTGCTCTTGTCCCGCGCTAGGTTTGCTGCTTAGGGGGGTATGATGGATAAAATGTTTGTCTTCAAACTCGATGGGAGTAGCACGGCCTGGTAAGGCTTGATCCGCTGAAATAAGCGAAGATTTGTTGAGCATAGCAATTCCTTATTAGTCATAGTCAATGGAACGTTGAGTGAAATTCTGTGTCTCACTGGTACAATTTTTATTCAACATCGGATGCGATTGATCCAGAGTATTGTTCTGGAATATCAGCATTGATGATGTGATGACGTTCGTTGTTCGTCTTACGTGCCGAGATCGCTTTATCGCCACATCTGCGTGTAATCTATTGGCGCGTGAGCGATTATCCTACAGACTTCTTATCCTATAGTCGGTATGATTTAAAGTCTATTAACCTGAATTGCGGTAAGGCGCTTAACCACTATTTAACATGAGATCACTCCCATTCTATGTACTATTCGCGACGTTATTCTTCTCCTGCACTGTGTTGGCGAAAGTCGATTTAACCATTCGAGGATTAAGCGGCGATCTAAAAGATAACGTCGATGCCTATCTGTCCTCAATATCGACCAGCGATTACTCGACCCAGTTACGTTTTCAGTCGCGCCTAGAACAAAGGATAACCGCTGCATTAAATGCGCTAGGTTATTATCACCCGACGTTTGTTTTTGAAGTCACGGAACTGGATCGAGCGATGACGGTGCATGTTTCTCCCGGAGAAGTGGTACGTTTGGCGGTGGTTGAGATCGTGATTGAGGGAGAAGCGCAGCAAGATGCGGATTTTGCTCGCGTGATTGAACGTAGTGGCTTAAAGGTTGGTGAGACACTGAATCATAGCCAATACGATAGCCTTAAATCCTCCTTGCGTAACTTAGCGCTCCAAAAGGGGTATTTCGATGGCGATTTTCAGTTAAGTCGTTTGGAAGTGGTTCCCGATCGGCATCAAGCATTTGTTCGTTTACACTTTGACAGTGGCATTCGTTATCATTTTGGCGCCACGTCGATCTCTGGGAGTCAAATTGAAGAGGTTCGTGTTCGTTCACTGCAACCGTTTAAACAAGGCGATCCTTATTTAGTCTCACAAGTTGGTCAATTTAACCTTAACCTAGCCAATACGGATTGGTTTTCATCGGTATTCGTCAAACCCGATTTGGAACAGTTAAATCCTGATCAGCGTGAATTACCTATGGTGGTTGCTTTAGCGCCAAAAGCGCGTAATCAACTAGAAACGGGTATTGGTTATTCAACCGATGTTGGCGTAAGAGGCTCATTAAAATGGAAGAAGCCGTGGTTAAATGAGTATGGCCACAGTTTTGATAGCAGTCTATCGATATCGGGTCCTGAACAGAGTATTACCGCCGGGTATAAAATTCCTCTCGAAAATGTGCTTCATGAGTATTACCGTATTCAATATGGGATGAAGCATGTCGATAATCGAGATACTGAAAGTCTAGAATCTAATCTCGTGCTAGAGCGTCATTGGTTGCTTGATAGTGGCTGGCATCGAACGGTGTTTTTGCGCTATCTGATTGAAAGTTATGAGCAGGGTTTACAAGATGATGGGGCGCAATTTTTAATGCCAGGCATTACTTATACCCGTACTCGTACACGGCTGAATCGCTCGTTATTAACTTGGGGCGATAAGCAAACCATCACCTTAGAATACGCCGATCCCTCAGTGATTTCGGAAACGCGAGCCACTCGAGTCCAAGCTGGTAGCTCTTGGGTCAGAAGCTTAGGTGAGCGTCATCGTGGTCTATTCAGAATTGACGGTAGTGCCAACTTTGCCGACGAGTTCGATAAGCTCCCCCCTTCGCTGCGTTTTTTTGCAGGTGGAGACAACAACCTACGTGGTTATAGTTATCAATCTATTTCGCCGCGGGATGCCAGTGGCTCGTTAACGGGGGCTAAATACATGGCCACCAGCTCATTAGAATATCAATATCGAATTGGTGGTAATTGGTGGGCTGCGCTGTTTGTCGATTATGGTGACGCCTTTAATGACACCCCTGATTGGAAAACGGGGACCGGATTTGGTTTGCGTTGGCTTTCACCCGTGGGGCCGCTGCGACTTGATTTTGCATGGGGATTAGATTCTGAACCCGGCGATCGATTCAAACTGCATTTTACGTTAGGGCCTGAATTATGATTAAGCGAGCGATGAAATGGACCGGTTGGTTATCCGCAAGCTTGGCTGGCATTGTCACGCTTTTGTTGCTGTTGTTTGCTGGGTTATTTTTTACCAACAGTGGCTTAAATGTCTTAGTCTGGGGTGCTCAAAAAGCGTTACCCGATTTCTCGGTTCAATCGACCCAAGGGGCTATTTTCCCCCGTTTCACTCTTTATGGTATTGAATATCAAGAGCCATCATCCGCTATTGATCTGCAGCTTGAGCAGTTAACGCTCGCGGTAAATGCGAACTGCTTACTCGAACCGATGATCTGTATTAATGAGGTGATTGTCTCGGGATTGCAGTTTAATTTGGAATCTATTGCCGATTCAACACATCAATCGGCAGAGACGGCATCAGCGCCAGTGACCGCGATTTCTACACCCGTGCCAATCAAATTGGGCAGATTAACCTTGAATAATATTCAGCTTAATCTGCTTGGTAATCAGATTGACTGGCAGCACTTTACGACCAGTGGCTCACTACAAGGCGATCGATTAACGATTGATCGCACGTTATGGCGAGGCGTACGCATTGCGTTGGCTGAAGAACAGACGGAGCCGTCGGCTGCGACGAGCGCTTCTTCATCCGATGCGCTGCCGATAAGCTTACCTGAGGTTATTATTCCATTACGAATCGAGCTGAGTCGCTTTGAATTGCGCGATTTTCTCCTCGAGCAAGCATCACCGATCGCCATTAATCACTTGGTGCTGCAAGCTCAAGCCTTTCAGTCTCAAATTGACGTAAAAAACATAACCCTTGATATGCCAGAGCTGGACGCCTCTCTAACGGGGCGGGCGACTTTGCGAGGTGATTATCCTCTGAATCTCACTTTTCAGTCATTGCTGAAGTTACCAGAAGCGAAGGGACAAACTTTACAATTAAAGGCCTCAGGCAGTATGGCCGATCTCGCTTTGGAGGCGCAACTTGCCGGACTGGCACAGGCCCAGTTGCAGGCGAAATTAAAACCGCTACAACCCGATATGCCTTTTGATATCAAGGTGCAGCAGCTAAAAGCACAGTGGCCGCTGGTCGGTGAAGGCGATTATGTTGTGCAAGCCCCTTTGCTTAACGCAAAGGGGAAGCTCAATGATTATCAGCTAGACATCGAAGCAACACTAGCAGGACTGGATCTCCCTGAGATGAGCTTGGCAGTTCAAGGACAGGGTTCATTGACCCAGATAGCCTTGCATTCACTGCTTTTGAAGACCCTAAATGGTGAGATTGAGGGCGAACTGCAAGCCAACTGGCAACCAAACATTGATTGGCAAGCCAAGCTCAACGTTAAGCAGATTAATCCCGGTTTGCAATGGCCTGAAGCACCAGGGATGATCAGCGGCCAGTTAATCACTTCTGGGAAATTGACTGAGCAAGGTGGTTTTGAGATTGCCTTGCCATTACTGGCTATTAATGGTGATTTTCGTGGCTATCCGTTGGATATTAAAGGGCAACTCAACGCCGCCGATCCGCAAGGTCAAGGGGAGTATCGCATCTCTACCTCTGGGTTAACGTTCGCGCACGGACCAAATCGATTGACCGCCAAAGGGCAATTAGACCAACAGTGGCAAATGGATATTGCTTTATCGTTAAAGGATTTAGCGAAAACAGTGCCGGATCTATCGGGGCAAGTAGCAGGTCACGTAACGTTACGTGGGCAACTGACAGAGCCAGATATTCAGCTGGATTTGCGCGCAGATCAGCTGGCTTGGTTAAACGAGGCAACGATTCGTGAATTATCGTTAGTCGGCCAGTTAACGCCGCTGCCTTTACCTCAAGCGGATTTACACCTCTCTGTTGCTGATATTCATTATCAAGATCAGACCATTGAGTCACTTTTGTTATCCTTGAGTGGTCAGCAAGAGCAGCACCATTTAACACTAGAGGTTAATTCGCCGATAGTTTCTAGCCAACTGGCAATCACAGGACGGCTTACTGAGTCGACCAATTGGCGTTGGGATGGTCAGCTTGAGCGCATGAACATCGAATCCATGCAAGGGCCATGGCAGTTAAATCATGCCACCGAGATCAGTGTTGATCTTGAGCAGTCACGAGTGAAGGTTGCTCCTCACTGCTGGTTACAAGCGGACGCATCACTGTGTCTTGAAGAAAGTGCCAGTTTGGGGGATAGCGGCGCGGTTCAAGTGGCATTAAAGGATTTCCAGTTTAGTCAAATTCAAGGATTACTGCCTCCGGAAACCCAGATAAAGGGAGGATTTTCTGGTCAATTGTCGGCTCAGTGGTCAGCACAGGCGGCACCACAAGTAAAACTTTCCGTTACCTTACCAGCCGGCGAAGTCGAGCAAAATTTGTCACAACCGATTATTTTTGGATGGGATGTGATGCAGTTTAATGCTGAATTAGCCAATAATTCCTTACAAGCGGAGTGGTCGCTGCAAGTGACAAATAATGGTCAGTTTTCAGGTCATGTACAGATCCCCGATGTCACTGCAGAAGAAAAACAGTGGCAGGCCGGACTAAAACTGACCCCCTTTCATCTTGATTTTCTACAGCCATTAGTCGGTGAGTTTAGTCAAGCGGATGCGACGATAACGGCTGATTTAAGTTTGCAAGGGGCCATGCTTCATCCTCAAGTGCTGGGTAATATTGAGTTGACGGGGCTACAGCTCAAAGGTGATATCTCTCCGGTTGATATGGATTCGGGCCAAGTTACGCTAGACTTTTCTGGTTACCAAGCGGCGCTGCATGCACAAATTGGTACGCCCGAGGGCTTACTGAATGTCACTGGTGACGCTGATTGGCACAACATGGCTGAGTGGCGAGTTAACAGTCGAGTGTTTGCCGATTCTCTGTTGGTGGATATGCCACCGATTGTAAAAATGAAGGTGATCCCTGATTTAACCTTAACCATGCAACCGGATGTGGCACAAGTCACCGGTTCTATCCATCTTCCTTGGGGACGGATTACGGTCGAAGAGCTACCTCCGAGCGCCATCGAAGTGTCTAAAGATCAAGTCATACTGAGTAAAGATTTACAGCCTTTAAGTGAGCAAAGCCGTTTACCACTGCGCATTGAAACGGATGTTGAGATCGTAATTGGTGACGATGTTCGTCTGAGTGCTTTTGGCTTAGAAGGCGGGCTACGAGGCCGATTGAATTTTACTCAGCGTGATCGTGGGCCATTGGTGATCGGTGAGATAAATATTTTGCAGGGTCAGTATCGCTCATTTGGTCAGGATTTACAGATCCAAGAAGGTAAAATTTTAATGAACGGTCCAATCGATCAGCCTTTTGTGTCGATTAAAGCGATTCGTAATCCCAATAATACCCAAGATGGTGTGATTGCCGGTATTCAAGTAACAGGACCCGCTGATGAGCCGATGATCACCATTTTCTCTGAGCCAGCGAAACCACAAGCCAATGCTTTATCTTATTTATTACGTGGACAAGATATTGATGGTGAAGCTGGCGGTAGTGCGATGACCATGACCCTAATTGGGCTAAGCCTAGCGCAAAGCGGTAAAGTGGTGGGTCGAATTGGCGAGGAGTTTGGCGTACAAGATCTGCAATTGGATACAGCAGGTTCGGGGGAGGATGCACAGGTTACCGTGAGTGGCTATATTTTACCTGGATTACAAGTAAAATATGCAGTAGGTGTCTTTAATGCACTAGAGCAATTTACTATTCGCTATCGTTTGATGAGGGATCTCTACTTAGAGGTTGTTAATTCAAAAGAGAGCAATACGTTTGATTTGCTCTATCGCTTCGAATTTAACTAAGGAGGGTTATATTGCTGTCTCTAGTGTTTGTCTATGGCACCTTACGACAAGGGCAAAGCCATCACGATTATTTAAGCGCAAGTAAGCTTTTGGGCTATTTTGAAACACCGCCAAGCTATGCGTTGCATGATATTGGTCCGTATCCGGGATTGATTGCTGGTCAGCAATCAATCAAAGGGGAAGTGTATCAAGTTGATGAGCGCACATTGGCAAAACTTGATGTATTAGAAGATGTCCCCGTTGAATATCGACGTGAAACGATTGATACTCCTTACGGTCTGGCTTGGATATACATTTATCAAGAGGCGTCGCGGCTTGATTCTGAAATTGAATCTGGCGATTGGTGCCAACGTATTTAAGCCGTGTTTTCTCAATGAAAAAAGCCAGCAATGCTGGCTTTTTGAGCTTATTCACCCTGACTTAATCAGGGGAAAGAGCCTTATTTTTGCTGTGCACGCTCGTAAGAAGAGAGGATTTCAGCACGCGCAGAAGCGGCATCTTCCCAACCTTCTACTTTTACCCATTTACCGCTTTCTAGCTCTTTATAACGCTCGAAGAAATGCGTGATCTGAGCTTTCAGTAGTGCTGGAATATCATTCACATCTTGAATGTGGTCGTACTCTTTAGACAGCTTAGAGTGTGGAACGGCGATGACTTTGGCATCTTCACCGGACTCATCACTCATCTTCAGAACACCCACTGGACGACAACGAATCACAGAACCCGGGATCAATGGGTAGGGTGTTGGAACCAATACATCAACTGGGTCACCATCAAGAGATAGTGTGTGGTTCACATAACCGTAGTTACATGGGTAGAACATAGGCGCAGACATAAAACGGTCAACGAATACAGCACCAGAATCTTTATCTACTTCGTATTTGATTGGATCTGCGTTCGCTGGGATCTCAATCACTACATAGATATCATCTGGCAGAGATTTTCCTGCTGGCACATTATTTAAGCTCATTACGGTTTCCTTTTGGTTAGCCGGATTTTAAAAAGTGTCGCTCATTATTATGCAAACTGCACGTCGGTGCAAAACCGACGTGCAGAAAAAGGCGAAGTTTACCTGTAAAAAGCCGGATACCCAAGTAGCAGTGCTCAACTCGATGGGCTTTTAGCTCCTGCTAACTTTAAGGATCAGCGCCATTGATTAGATTTGTTCTATGGTTATTCGATATTTATCGACAACGCTCAGTCAGTTGAGTCCCGTTCAGATGACTATTCATCTGGGTAGGTTTCAAGGAACTGAGAGACTTTTTCAACCATCTGTTTTGAACCGACAAAAAACGGCACACGCTGGTGTAACTCGGTAGGTTTGATATCAAGGATACGTTGTCTGCCATCTGTCGCTAAGCCCCCCGCTTGCTCAATCAATAGTGCCATCGGGTTGCATTCATACAGCAAACGCAGCTTACCGTTGGGGTGACTTTGAGTGCTTGGATAAAGATAGATGCCGCCTTTGAGTAAGTTGCGGTGAAAATCGGCGACTAATGAACCAATATAACGTGAGGTGTAAGGGCGGTTATCTTCCGGTACGCTCTCTTGACAGTATTTAATGTATTTTTTAACGCCGGTTGGAAAACGAATGTAGTTACCTTCGTTGATGGAGTAAATTTTGCCCTGCTCTGGGATGCGCATATTTTCATGAGAGAGACAAAATGAACCAATCGACGGGTCGTAAGTAAAGCCATTGACGCCATTGCCGGTGGTGTACACCAACATAGTCGAGGAGCCATAAATCACATAGCCAGCGGCTACTTGTTTATGGCCGGGCTGAAGGAAATCTTCTGCGGTTGGTGGTCCGCCAACGGGAGAGATGCGGCGATAAATCGAGAAAATGGTCCCCACTGAAACGTTGACATCAATATTCGATGAGCCATCGAGCGGATCCATTAACACGACATATTTCGCATTTTGGTTGAGTTCTTTATTGAAGGCGACCGCCTCATCTTCTTCTTCACTAGCCACACCGCAGACTTGATCGCGCGCTTCTAAAGCCGCTTTAAACTTATCGTTAGCGTAGACATCCAGTTTTTGTTGTTCTTCACCTTGAATATTATCGTTACCCGATGCGCCAGTAATATCGGCTAATCCAGCTTTGTTGATTTCTCGGTTAACGATTTTGGCGGCAAGACGAATGGACGCAAGTAGAGAGGAGAGTTCACCGCTTGCATGGGGGAAGTCGTGTTGTTTTTCAACAATAAACTCACCAAGGGTGCGCATCTTCGACATGTTATTTCCTTAACACTTATTGGTTCTGGGGGAGAAAGGTAACGCGAGAGAGTAGGATCATCGGCGTTGGTGTTCTTACTCCTTGAGAAGAAAGCAAATTTAGCTACCTTTTCAAGGTGTTTCGTTATAGCGGTGATTTTAAATCCTAGAACTTTTTACGAGTAATAAACTAACTGCCGAAGATCTCAATTTAGATGTCGACTTTCGAGAAATTACATTGTGGCGATTTGCGGTACTCGCTTTTATGGTATGAATCAGGATAATGGTCAGGCAGACAAACAGCACAAGTGAGATCAGGTTGATGCATATTCATATTTTAGGGATTTGTGGCACTTTTATGGGCGGATTGGCGATCCTCGCTCGTCAGTTAGGTCATCAAGTGACGGGGAGTGATGCCAATGTCTACCCACCAATGAGTACGATGCTATCATCACAAGGGATTGAAATTATTGAGGGTTTCAATCCTGATCAGCTAAACCCACGTCCTGATCTGGTGGTGATTGGTAACGCGATGAGTCGTGGCAATCCTTGTGTTGAGTATGTCTTAAACCATAATTTACGCTATACCTCTGGGCCGCAATGGTTACATGATTTCTTATTGCAAGATCGTTGGGTTCTGGCTGTGGCGGGAACGCATGGTAAAACGACCACCGCGAGCATGTTGACGTGGATTTTAGAACAGTGTGGCTATCAGCCCGGTTTTCTTGTCGGTGGCGTATTAGGCAACTTTGATCTCTCAGCTCGCTTGGGAGAAAGCATGTTTTTTGTGGTTGAAGCCGATGAATATGACAGTGCTTTTTTCGATAAGCGTTCTAAGTTTGTTCATTATCACCCAAGAACGTTGATCCTGAATAACTTAGAGTTTGATCATGCGGATATTTTTGATGATCTTGAAGCGATCAAGCGTCAGTTCCATCACTTAATCCGCACCTTACCGGGTAATGGACGAGTGTTTGCTCCCCAGCAAGACTCTGCTTTGGCGGATGTGTTGAGTCGAGGATGCTGGAGTGAACGAGAATTAATGGGTCAGCAGGGGCAATGGCAGGCTAAAAAGCACAACCCGCAAGGCTCACAATTTGCGGTCTATTTTCAAGATCAACGAGTGGGCGACGTCGAGTGGTCATTGATTGGTGATCACAATGTAAATAATGCCTTAATGGCGATTGCCGCCGCGCGACATGTGGGCGTTACGCCAGATTTGGCCTGTCAGGCATTAGCAAGCTTTATCAATACTAAGCGCCGTTTAGAGCAAAAAGGACAGGAAAATGGCGTTACTGTTTATGATGATTTTGCTCATCATCCGACGGCGATTGAACTAACTTTGTCTGGCTTACGTAACAAGGTCGGCAATGAGAAGATCATTGCCGTCGTCGAACCTCGCTCTGCAACCATGAAATTAGGTGTGCACAAAGGCACGCTGGCGGCATCACTCGCGCAAGCTGATTCAGTCTATTTTTTTCAGCCTAACGAATTAGCGTGGTCGGTTGATGAGGTGGCTCAGCAATGCTCCTCACCCGCTTATGTGAGCAATAATATCGACGACTTAGTTGAGAAAATTTGCGCAGCAGCCAAACCGGGCACGCACATTTTAGTGATGAGTAATGGTGGTTTTGGCGGCATACATAACAAGTTACTTGCCACGCTTAAAAAGCGCGCTCAGTAACACTTTAGGCATTAAATAAAAAGTGACCGACATGACAACACATAGCCAAGCCATTACCTTAGCCTGGACCGGAGCCTCTGGCGCACCCTATGGACTGCGTCTTTTAGAATGTTTACTCGCCAGTAATCATACCGTGTATTTGCTTATCTCATCGGCCGCCAGAGTGGTATTAGCGACGGAACATGGTTTGCAATTGTCTAGTCAACCCCAAGCGGCGCAGCAGCAGTTGGTTAAGCAGTTTAATTGCGATCCGAGTAAACTGATCGTCTGTGGCAAAGAAGAGTGGTTTTCCCCCGTGGCTTCAGGCTCTGCGGCACCGAAAAAAATGGTGGTTTGTCCTTGTTCAGCAGGCAGCGTTGCTGCTATCGCTCATGGCATGTCGGACAACTTGATTGAGCGCGCTGCAGATGTGGTGCTCAAAGAGCGAGGACAGTTACTGCTGGTGGTTCGCGAAACCCCGTTCTCTACCCTGCATTTAGAGAATATGCATAAATTATCGCAAATGGGCGTTACCATTATGCCGGCAGCGCCCGGTTTTTATCATCAGCCTAAATCGATCGATGATTTGGTTGATTTTATGGTAGCTCGAATTCTCGACCATCTAGGGATTGAACAGGGACTTGTGCCGCGCTGGGGTTATGATCAGCGTTAAGTAGCTTCTTTCATGTTTTAGCATTACAATCTTATTCACTCATCGGGGAGCCAACCATTCATCATCGAATGGCGCTGAGATCAAGCCATGCTTGGGACCCGCATTAGTCATCGTCTTGACCGTCAAGCGATACTGACTAAACACCTGAACCAGATAATACTGGCGTAGGAATTGAGCAGGAGATTCGACACAGACTCATGGACGCTGTCTCACTCTTTCTCAAGCCTGTGCCGCTCACCATGGAGCGCAAGCCTTGAAAAATCAATACTCTATCATCGCATTAACTAGCCTATTCTGTTCTTCCCTCGCGCTTGCCGCGCCACCCACGACAACCGATAAACCAACCTTGACGGTGTATACCTATAGTTCATTTATCGCGGATTGGGGGCCGGGTCCGGTGATTAAAAAAGCGTTTGAAGCCGAGTGCAACTGTCAACTGAACTTGGTTGGTTTGGATGACGGCGTATCGATTTTAAATCGCTTACGTCTTGAAGGTCGCCATACTAAAGCGGATGTTTTGTTGGGTTTGGATAACAACTTGATGACCGAAGCAGAACAAACAGGACTGTTAGCCCCTCATTCTGTCGATTTATCAGCACTGACTCTGCCGAATGGTTGGAGTAATGAGACCTTTATCCCTTACGATTATGGCTATTTTGCGTTTGTGTATAACCAGCAAACCTTAACTCATCCACCGCAGAGCCTGAGAGAACTGGTCGAACAGCGCGATGACTTGACGATTATTTATCAAGATCCGCGGACCTCAACTCCAGGTCAAGGGTTGCTACTATGGATGAAGTCGGTCTACGGTGATCAAGTCGCCACAGCATGGCAGCAACTGGCGAAAAAAACCGTCACGGTGACCAAAGGGTGGTCGGAAGCTTATTCAATGTTTTTAAAAGGGGAGGCCGATATGGTGCTCTCTTATACGACTTCTCCTGCTTACCATAAGATGGCTGAAAATGACCATCGTTATACCACGGCTAACTTTGCTGAAGGTCACTACATGCAGGTTGAAGTTGCGGCTAAGGTGAAAAGTAGTCCGAACCAAGCATTAGCTGCTCAATTTATGCAATTTATCGTCAGTGATGCCTTCCAATCGGCTATCCCAACCACCAACTGGATGTATCCTGTAACCAATGTAGCTTTGCCTGACGCCTTCTCTGAATTACAAAAACCCAGCCAATCATTGACCTTTAGTGCCAACGAAGTAGCGGCACAGCGTCGTCATTGGATTCGTGAGTGGCAACACGCATTGACTTTTTAATCGATGATCTTATCAACGACGCCTAAATTAGGTATAGGGGTCGCAGCATTAGTTGCGGCCCTAGTTATTAGTGCATTGGCCGCTTTGTTGTGGCAAGCCCCTTCTTTTGCGATTAGTCAATTATGGCATGACGCTTATTACCGTCATGTTACTTGGTTTAGTTTCTATCAAGCATTTTTTTCTACGTTACTGAGTGTGGGCTTTGCTATTCCAGTCGCTCACGCTTTAAGTCGTCGCCGCTTTAAAGGTAAAGAACTTCTCCTCAAGCTGTTTGCGATGACCTTGGTGTTGCCCGTTTTAGTCGGGGTATTTGGTTTACTCGCGATTTACGGCAATCAAGGATTAGTCGCCAAAATACTTGGCTACTGGCACATCCGTCTGCCTTTTTCGATTTATGGTTTAAACGGAATTTTATTGGCCCATGTGTTTTTTAATTTACCTTACGCAAGTCGATTATTGTTGCAAAGCTTAGTGGCTATTCCACTTGAGCAGCACAAGTTATGCGCCCATTTAGGCATGAGCAGTTGGCAAAAATTTAAATGGGTTGAGTGGCCAAGACTGCGCCAACAATTACCTCATGTCGCTAGCCTAGTATTCATGCTCTGTTTTACCAGCTTTGCTACGGTTATGGCATTAGGCGGAGGACCGAAAGCGACAACGATTGAGCTAGCGATTTATCAAGCGATTAAGTTTGATTTTGATTTGGCTACGGGGGCACTGTTAGCCATTTGGCAGATGTTATTGTGTGGATTGTTATACTTTTCGATGCAATGGTTTAGTCGTTGTTTGCCCGCAACTCAAGGGGGAAATTATCCTGTCCAAGTTTGGGGGGGGGACACTCGACTAAAACAACTCTGGGATGGAATGTGGATTGGTGTGGTGATCTTATTAGTCATTCCTCCTTTACTGATGGTGGTTTTAAGTGGTTTAAATAGCTACCTGTGGCAAGTGTTGAGTAGTCAGGAATTTTGGCTTGCCACCGCAGCCTCTTTTCAAGTGGCCAGTGTTACCGGTGCGATAGCGTTACTTGCAGGATGTGCGATTGTTATAACGAGTCGTCATTGGCGAATCAATCAACAACCTATTAAAGCCAATAGTATTGAATGGATTGGCACCATTATTCTGGTTACGCCCGGCTTAGTGATCAGTACCGGGTTATTTTTGTTGCTGCGTCAAATGGTCGATATCTTTAGCATGGCTTATTGGTTGGTGGTCGTCGTCAATAGTGTTATGGCGTTACCTTATGTGATTAAAACCTTATCGCAACCGATGTTGCATATTGCTCAGCAGTACCATTTATTGTGTGCCAGCCTTGGTTTAAGGGGTTGGCAGCGTTTGCGACTGATTGAGTGGCGAGCGCTGAAAAAGCCGTTTGCTCACGCTTTCATCATTAGTTTTTTAGTCTCCATGGGGGACCTGAGTGCGGTAGCGCTATTTGGTAGTCAGCAGTTTCGCACCCTCCCGCTGTACTTATACCAACTCATGGGTAGCTATCAGATGCAGGCCGCCGCGGTAGTGTCATTGGCTTTATTGGTCTTTAGCGTGGGTCTTTATTACGGCGTTGAACGGCTATTGCAGATTAAACAGAGAGAGTAAATCATGCTAAATATTGCAAAGCTTACTTATCAATATCAAGATGAGAGTTTCATGTTTGATTTAACGATCAAGCAAGGCAGTATCATGGCGTTGATGGGACCCAGTGGGGCAGGTAAGTCAACGTTGCTCAGTTTAATTGCCGGTTTTATCAACCCTCAAAGTGGTCAAGTTGAGGTTGAGGGGCATTCTGTGCTCGGTCAACCACCCCATCAGCGACCTTTTGCGATGTTGTTTCAAGACCACAATTTATTTCATCATCTCACCGTCTGGGAAAATATTGCACTCGGACTAAATCCAAGTCTTAAATTAACCGATAGCCAGCGACAACAAGTGGTTGAGGCCGCACGTCAAGTCGGGCTTGAAGCGTTACTAACGCGTTTGCCTGAGCAACTCTCCGGCGGCCAAAAACAACGGGTAGCCTTGGCGCGATGTTTTGTACAAGCTCATCCTATTTGGTTGTTGGATGAACCTTTCTCGGCTCTTGACCCGTTATTACGTGAAGAAATGTTGGAATTAGTTAAATCATTAGCTAAAGCGCGATCAGTGACGGTATTGATGGTCACGCATCATCTTAACGATACTCAAACCATTGCTAGTCACTTTGCGTTTTTAGCTCAAGGTCAAGTTCAGGTGACCGGCGAGATTGAGCAGTTGCACGAGCGCAACGCTCACCCATTATTTAGCGAGTTTGTTCGAGCAGGAAGTCATCGTAGCTAATGGTCACGATGACCGGTTGATCTGCTCGTTAACCTTTGCTCCGTTTTGCCCTCAATCCCTCCGTGAGTGAAGGTTATTGAAGGCGAACGTTTTTATTCCGACGGCTGAGAAGTTTAGCTATCTTGCCCATAAAGGGTTTTGATCATTTGATAAATTTCTCGCGCCGCTTTGGGCGGCTTTTGACCTTGTTTCTCTTTACTGGCTTGACGAGCCAATTGGCGTAAACGCTGTCTATCGGCTTCAGGATAGTGCGCCATCAAAGCTTCAATCGCGCTATCACCTTGTTCAACAATTTTATCCCGCCATTGCTCTATCTTATGTAAGATAGCGGTAGTTTGAGCGTGTTTATTGCGCAATTTATCCAAAGCGATTTGAATCGGCTCCGGATCAACGTGGCGCATCATTTTACCAATGTACTGTAATTGACGGCGACGTGCCTCGTTTTTAAAGCGTTGTGCATCTTTCACCGCTTCGGCTAACTCTTCCGGTAGCGGGACTTTTTGCAAGGCAGATGGTTTTAACTCCACCAACTCTTCACCGAGTTTTTGTAAGACAATCATGTCATTTTTCAGCTCAGTCTTACTGACTAAGATGATCTCTTCTTCCTCTTCCCAAGGGGCTTTCTGGTTTTTACGCGCCATAGTCTTCACTAATTAGTTATTTATCTCTGCTATTTTAGCAAGAATCGTGGGGAGAAAGCGAAATTCTTGTTATCCTAAGACGATAAAAGCTCAATTAGTTGTGGATGAGAGATGGATATTAGACAGCAAGTGATGATCCAACGTGCCGAACTTGAAGCGGCGGTAGCTAAAGCACTCGATATGGCCTCTGCTCAAGCGGATGCCGCCGAAGTAGCAATCAGCAAAAGTACCGGGTTAAGTGTTTCCACTCATATGTGTGAAGTGGAAAATGTTGAATTTAATAGCGATGGTGCCTTGGGAATTACCGTCTATCGAGGTCAACGTAAAGGCAGTGCATCAACCTCTGATTTGAGTGAGAAAGCCATTCATCAGACCGTATTAGCGGCTTTAGATATTGCTCACTATACCTCAGAAGATCCGTATGCTGGCCCAGCGCCCAAAGCGTTAATGGTTAAAGATATCCCAGATTTAGATTTGTTCCATCCTGATGAGCCAAACCCTGATCGCGCTGCTTCTATCGCGATTGCTGCAGAGCGTGAAGCTCTCAACTACAGCAGTAAAATCAAACAAAGCGATGGGGCGAGCTACGACAGTCATTACGGCGTCAAAGTTTATGGTAATAGCCACGGTTTATTAGCCAGTTATGCTTCGAGTCGTCACAGCATCAGTTGTAGCGTCATTGGTGAAGGCAAAAATGGCGAGATGGAGCGTGACTACAGCTATACGGTGGCACGTCATCGGGATGACTTATGGACACCCCAGCGTGTTGGTCAACAAGCGGCAGAGAAAACCATCCAACGTTTGGATGCTCGCCAACTGAAAACGGGTCAATATCCGGTGATGTTTGCTGCCGATGTCGCGACTGGCTTAATGGGCCATTTAGTGACGGCGATCAGTGGTGGCAGTCTGTATCGTAAATCCTCTTTTTTGTTGGATCATTTAGGTCAGCCAATTTTGCCTAGTTGGTTCACGATTAATGAGCGTCCACACTTATTGCGCGGCCTTGCTTCGACCCCTTTCGATAGTGAAGGGGTGGCGACGATTGACCGAGAGATCATCACCGATGGTGTTCTAGCAACATACTTATTAACCAGCTACGCCGCACGGAAGATGAACATGCAGCCAACAGGCCATGCCGGTGGGATCCATAACTGGTTTATTACCTCTACAGGACAAGACTTTGATCAATTACTCAAAACAATGGGCAGTGGTTTGTTGGTTACTGAGGTGATGGGGCAAGGTGTGAATACGGTGACTGGGGATTATTCTCGCGGCGCAGCAGGATTTTGGGTGGAAGATGGCCAAATTCAGTATCCCGTTTCTGGTGTGACCATTGCTGGTAACTTAAAAACCATGTTTAAGCAATTGCTGGCGGTCGGAACTGATGTCGAAACTCGTTCACAAATTCAAACGGGTTCGATGTTGATCGAATCAATGAAAGTTGCTGGCGAATAACGCTAACGGCTAGGCCACAAAGCGCTGAATACCATCAGCGCTTTGAGTCATCCGACATTAAAACGATGTCGCTAAATCAGTAGTGTCGCTAAACCCAAAAAAACCGATAAACCGACTACATCGGTCACGGTGGTTAATGCCATACCACCAGCTAATGCGGGATCGATATTCATTTTTTTGAGTAGGATAGGAATCGTCACACCCGCGACGCCCGCAATGAATAGGTTGGCCATCATGGCGGCAGAAATAATCCCACCCAACAGCCATTCTCCTTTCCATAACACGACGATGGCACCAATGATCAGCGCCCATAATATGCCATTAAAAAAGCCGATCGCGGCCTCTTTAAGCAACAGTTCGCGTTTATTACTATCACCAATGTGGCCAAGAGCCAATCCACGGATCACCAACGCTACGGTTTGATTACCGGCTACCCCCCCCATAGAGGGGACGATGGTCATTAATACCGCAATGGCAGCCATTTGCTCCAATGTTGCTTCAAACATATTCGACACCGAAGCCGCGGTCAGTGCCGCTAAGACGTTGGCACCCAGCCAAATACTGCGCTTACGAGTTGATTTTAACACGGGGGCAAAGGTATCTTCATCGTCGTTCATACCCGCCATACTCATCATTGAGTGCTCGGCATCTTCACGAATTACATCCACCACATCATCGATGGTAATTCGACCTACTAAATGTTGGTGCTCATCGACCACTGGAGCAGAGACCCAGTTACGTCGCTCAAACAGACTAGCGACATCCGAGTCTTTGGCATCGACCTTAATCGCTTCATCGGCATCTTCCATCACTTCACTGACTTGAATGTCAGGCTGAGTGGTGATGAGGGTGGCTAAGGGTAGGTAACCAATCAGTTTGCTCTCTTCGTCAATGACGTACAGTGAGTCTGTGGCATAGGGCAGTTGGCCTTTCATCCGTAAATAACGCAGCACAACATCAACATCAACGTCACCACGAATAGTGATGACGTCAGTATTCATCAGACCGCCAGCGGTATCTTCTGGATAAGACATTGCTGTTTCGACACGTTGACGCTCGGCGGCATCCATTTGTGCCAATACTTCACGAGAGACGTCATCTGGTAAGCTACGCAGTACATAAGCTAAATCGTCACTGTGCATCCCTTCGGTTGCTTCGATGAGCATCTCTGGGGCCATCTTCGAGACTAACGCATCTTTGACGTCTTCGTTGAGCTCTTCAAGGATCTCGCCGTAATCTTCAGGGTCGGTCAATTGCCACAAAACATCACGAGCTTTGCGGGGAGAGGCTTCTAACAGGTGGGCGATATCTTCCGGTTCCATGTCCTGCAGTTGCCTGCGCACATGAACAAAGCGACCATTTTCTAGCGCTTCGGTAATTTCTTGGAGGGTGTTATGGGCTTGGTCAAATTCAATCGGTTCGGCCATGCTTCCTCCTCACGGTTATTAAGTTTTTGACAATAGACAGAATAGTAACTTAATTTACGAATCAAGTAACCTGAAGATATTGGAGCGGTCAATGTCAATAGGATTAACAACGAATTAACATTCGACGGTAGGGATAGGTGAAGAAGATTCGATAACGCTTATTCGCTCTCATCAAATTTACTTTCAATCAGTTGGCATACCGCATCCAGAGCGGTGCTGGCATCGTCACCATCGGCACAAATAGAGATTCTCTGTCCTTGAGCCGATTCGAGCATCAGTAAGCCCATCACACTGTCGGCGGTGGCTTGCTTCTCATCTTCGCCTTTAATGGTAATCACAGCTTGAAAAGATTGAGCAAGCTCGACCAATTTAACGGCAGCTCGCGCATGTAGCCCCAGTTTATTTTGAATGAAGACTGTACGATGCTCGTGTGCCATAAGGGATTATCCTTGATGTTTCTCTAATGAATGATGGCGTATCTGGACTTGATGACCCAGTTGGGCGAAGTACTCACCGATCTGTTGAGTGAGATACACCGAGCGATGTTTGCCGCCTGTACAGCCAATCGCAATGGTTAAATAACTGCGATTGTTTTTTTCCAGTAGCGGTAACCAATATTCAAAAAAACGTTGAATATGCAGTTTTAATTCAATGACATCGCTGTGACTTTCAAGAAACGATTTGATCGGTGCATCCAGTCCAGTGAGAGGGCGTAAATCTGGCTCCCAGTGAGGGTTGGGTAAAAAACGCACATCAAATACGTAATCCGCGTCGCTTGGTATACCATATTTAAAGCCAAAGGATTGGAAGACCATCACTAAATCACGCCGTTCACGCCCTTCGACTCGCATACGTACAGTTTCGCTCAGCTCATGCAAAGATTGATTGCTGCTGTCTAGTAACAGATCCGCCTGCTCTTTTAATGGCGCTAATAGACACTTTTCCCGCTCGATGGCTTGAGCTAAGGTCGGTTTATCATCTTGTAATGATAAGGGATGAATGCGGCGTGTTTCACTGTAGCGTTTGAGCAGTGTCTCTTTACTGGCGTCCAGAAAGAGTACACTGACATCATTATTTTTTTTGAGTTGGTCTAAGACATCTTCCACCAAACTCGGTTCTTTCGGTAAGTTACGGATATCAATACTCACCGCGACATTTTGTTTGCTGTCTTGCACCGATTGTATGAAGGCATCTAATAAGCTAACGGGCAGGTTATCGACACAATAGTAACCTAAGTCTTCAAGGACTCGTAAGGCGACACTTTTCCCCGCGCCAGATTGACCACTCACTACAATTAAACGCATCACAAGACCTATTGAGGTTGATTGAGCATAATATCGTATAGCTCTTGGTCGCTTTCGGCGTGTCTGAGCTGTTTAAGAATTTGCTTGTCGTTGAGGCGTTCGGCCATGCAAGATAAGGTTTTCAAGTGTTCTTTACACTGCTCTTCTGGAACCAGTAAAGCAAACAAAAGATCAACCGGTCGGTTATCAATGGCATCAAACTCAATCGGTTCAGCACACTGAATCAATACGGCGACCGCCTTTTCACTGTCAGTCATTCGGGCATGGGGAATCGCAATACCATTGCCGATGCCAGTACTGCCCATTTTTTCACGACTGAGCATGCATTCAAACAGCTCAGTGGCATTTTGACCAGTATGTTGAGCGGCGATTTCACTGATGATTTCTAATGCTCGTTTCTTGCTAGAACATTGGACTGCACTTTTGGTGCAGTCCAATGAGAGTACTTCGCTTAATTGCATGTTAATGGCTACTTAGCTTTTCTTTATGCTTGTTGAGTTGACGAGAGAGTTTATCCACTAAACTGTCGATCGCGGCGTACATATTTTCATCGTCTGCCGTCGCGTGGATTTCTCCCTGGTTTACGTGGAGCGTAGCTTCGGCGATCTGGCGAAGTTTTTCAACCCGTAAAATCACTTGAGTGGTATTGATATGCTCGAAAAAGCGCTCAAGCTTTTGAAACTTCGAATGAACATAGTCTTGCATTGCATCGGTAAGATCAATGTGGTGGCCTTGGATATTGATTTGCATAGACATTCCTTCTCTGTTGGGCCTTATAACAGGCGTTTCCGCTGACTCGAGGGCGCAATCGCCAAGGATTCACGGTATTTTGCAATGGTCCGTCTTGCTACCTGAATCCCTTGATCAGCGAGTAGGGCTGCGATTTTGCTATCACTTAATGGTTTCGCTGGGTTTTCTGCCGCCACCAATTTTTTAATCAGGGCGCGAATCGCAGTCGATGAACACTCTCCGCCATTATCGGTACTGACATGACTTGAGAAAAAGTACTTTAATTCAAAAATACCCCGTGGGGTGTGCATGTATTTCTGGGTCGTCACTCGAGAAATGGTTGACTCATGCATTTCCACGATCTGTGCCACGTCATTTAACACCATCGGTTTCATGGCTTCCTCGCCATATTCGAAGAAATCGCGTTGATGTTCAACTATGCACTTGGCAACTTTGAGCAAGGTCTCGTTTCGGCTTTCTAGGCTCTTAATTAACCACTTTGCCTCTTGCAAATTCGACCGAATGTAGTTGCTGTCGGGATTATTACCGCGGGCAAGACTAGCGTATTGCTGATTGATCTTTAATTTCGGGACGCTATCGGGATTAATGCTGACTTGCCATTTACCTCGGTCTTTATAAACCGAGACATCGGGAACGACATATTCTGCTTGTTCTTGAGAGATTCGATTACCTGGACGAGGATCTAACTGTTGAATCAGTTGTAGCGCGTCACGTAAGACCTCTTCTTTGAGTTTGCTCTCTTTAACAATCAATTTAAAGTCACGATTACCCAACAGGTCGATGTAATCAGTGAGTAGCAGTTTGGCTTCGCTTAACCAAGGTGTCTCACTCGGATAGGTTGCCAATTGCAGTAATAAGCAATCTTGCAGATTGATCGACGCGACGCCAAGGGGATCAAACTGTTGGATACGTTTGCGAACCGCTTCTACTTCATCGAGTTCGATCTCTTGTTCTGCGAAGTTTTCTAAAATCTCACTCAGCGGGACAGTGAGGTAACCGTGATCGTCGATCGCGTCGATTAACGCTCGGGCGATGGTACGATCGGTATCACTAAAAGGGGTCAGATCCAGTTGCCACAATAAATAATCTTGTAGTGTTTCGGTAGTCTCTCCTTGATAAACCGGTAAGTCATCGTCGAAGGCTAACCCCGTACTGCCACTGTTAGCGCTGTAGACATCATCCCAAGTGGCGTCCATTTCTAGTTCGGCACTGATTTCTGATTTTTCGATTAATTGTGAACTGTCTTCTGGTTCGCTCGCCTCTGCACTGGGAGCTGGGTCTTCATTGCGCGCAGAGTTGTCGTTAGCGGAGAACTCTTCAATGGTCTCTTCAACATCCAGTAGCGGGTTAGAGATCAAAGCTTCTTGGATCTCTTGTTGTAGATCCAAGGTAGAGAGTTGCAGCAAACGGATGGCTTGCTGCAACTGGGGAGTCATGGCTAACTGTTGACCAAGCTTGAGCTGTAATGAAGGTTTCATTCAGTATTAACTACCTTGTCTAGGTGATGCCTTACTTGATGTTTATCCTGCGACGTTAATGCCTATCCTACTGATCATCGATAAGTAGTCGTACTGTAATCATAGACGGAATTGTTCACCAAGATAAACCTGTTTTACTTGTTCATTATTCAGGACTTCGTGTGGTGTACCTTCGGCAATCAAACGTCCTTGACTGACAATATAGGCTTTTTCACACACGTCGAGGGTTTCTCGTACGTTATGGTCGGTGATCAGCACACCCAGTCCACGATCGCGCAAGTGCTCAATGATTTTCTTAATATCAATGACTGAAATCGGATCGACGCCAGCAAATGGCTCATCGAGTAAGATAAATTTCGGATTGGCAGCCAATGCGCGGGCAATTTCTACTCGGCGGCGTTCTCCGCCTGACAGTGCCATGCCGGCACTATGACGAATATGTTGGATATGAAACTCTTCGAGAAGATCTTCAAGTTTATCTTGTCGCTCTTCATGGGTCATTTCTTCACGCGTTTGTAAGACCGCCATGATGTTATCCTCGACCGATAATTTTCGAAAAATCGAGGCTTCTTGCGGTAGATAACCAATGCCTAGTCGTGATCGGCTGTGCATCGGCAAAATGCTAATGTCTTTATCGTCGATCATGATCGAACCTTCATCGCGCGCAACCAAGCCAACAATCATATAGAATGAGGTGGTTTTACCAGCACCATTGGGGCCAAGTAAACCGACGATCTGCCCAGATTCAACTTGTAGGCTCACATCGGAGACAACTTTACGTTTTTTATAGCTTTTGGCTAAATGTTCTGCTTTGAGTATCGACATAATTAATCTTGCTGCACGGCTTGAGGTTGAAGAATGGTAGAGACGCGTTCCGATCCCTGTCCATCAGCAATCAGTTTTTGTGATGAGATCTGATAGCGAATTTGCTGACCCCGGATCTCGCTGTCATCTTGAGCTAACATCGCTTGACCAATCATCAGCAGTTCGTCGTCAGCCATTTTGTAATACAGCTGCTTTGCTTGACCGTGCAAGGTTTTTCCCTCATCGGTCAACTGGGAAAAGGTAGCAGGATTGCCATAACCTTCAATTTGTTCAATTTTGCCGTTTTCCGGATTACGAATCACGACCAGTCGTTCAGCATTGATATTAATACTGCCCTGAACCAGTTTAACATTAGAAATATAGGTCACTCGGTTGTTCTTCATATCCAACTGCAGGCTATCTGAGTTGATATGAATGGGCTGTTGGGTATCAGTAGACAGAGCCAATGTCGGTGCCGAAGCAAATAAACAAGCCAAAAGACTAAGGTGTGAAAGTTTCATATCTACCTTGTACATGGTTATAGAGAACCGCCGAATGGTCAGACAAATTACCCTTCATCGCCTGCCCGTGAGTTTCAAACTGTGGCCCGATCAACGTGACTTGGCTATCAGACCAAAAGTCACGATTATCGAGTTGAATGCTAAATTTACTGGTTGTGAGTCGTTCAAAGCCAGAATCCGCCAATAAATTATGGGCCACAACGTCATCATAAAGGATCAACACTTGCTGTTTAGTGAGAATTCCGCGTTTTGCCGTTAATTGCCACTCTTGGGTTGTTCCATCTCGATACACTTTAAGGACGGGATACTCAAACGTCGTGTTGCCACTTTCCGCATAAAAATCTAAGTGTTGTGAGATAATCTCATAATTCCGTACACCTTGTTGATTGTAGGTGACGTTGTTGAGATGTTTGCCGCTGAACATCGGCAGCTCAAAATTTGGGGTAACTTGAATCGCCGTCGATTGATCTTTATCCAGCAGATAATACCCCGACCAAGCAGCAACAAAAAATAAACAAAGATAAAGGATACGAGTCAAGCTCATATGCTCAGACCTTGATAGGTTTCCAGTTGATCTCGAGCTTGTAAAATAAGATCACAGACTTCACGTACCGCCCCATGTCCCCCTTTAATATGAGTGACATAATTGGCTTTTTGAACCAGCAAAGGGTGTCCATCAGCGACACATACTTTGAGTGCGACCTTGTCCATGACGGGCCAATCGATCAGATCATCGCCAATATAAGCGGTGTGTTCTGGGGCAATGGCCAGCTTTTGACAAATATCGTGATAAGCACTGAGCTTATCATCTTGGCCTTGGTAAACCAGTGAAATACCTAACGCTTTCATGCGATTTTCGACTATTTTTGACTGACGACCTGTAATGATCGCAATCTGAATTCCCGCTTTCATTAGAGACTTTACGCCATAGCCATCGCGGGTATGGAAGGTTTTTAGCTCTTCCCCCTGGTTACCCATGTAGACCAACCCGTCAGAGAACACACCGTCAACATCACAAATCAGCAGTTGGATCTGCTTAGCGATGGCGAATACGTTGGCATCCACTTGGCCATATAAAGTGGTGATTGGTTGAGTCATCACATCACTCCTGCTTTGAGTAGGTCGTGCATATTTAAAGCGCCAACCAACTTATGGTTATCGACCAGCATTAAGCCATTAATGCGTTTCTCTTGCATTAAGTTTAGCCCTTCTACCGCGAGTAGGTGGGGGGAAGCAACGGTTGGGTTTTGCGTCATGACTTGCTCGATAGTCGCGCTATGAATATCCACTCGTTTATCGAGAATTCGGCGCAGATCGCCATCAGTGAAAATACCCACTAAGCGATCATCGTCGCTGACGACGGCGGTCATGCCTAAGCCTTTTTGACTGATTTCTAGTAGTGCTTCTCTGATCAGTGCATTAGGCGAAACTTTAGGCAGCGCTTCTCCTTGATGCATGATATCCGATAGCTTAAGCAGTAATTTACGGCCAAGGGCGCCCCCAGGGTGTGACAAGGCAAAATCTTCAGCGGTAAACCCCCGTGCTTGCAGAAGTGCAACGGCTAATGCATCGCCCATGACTAACGTGGCTGTGGTGCTTGATGTCGGCGCTAAACCTAGCGGACAGGCTTCTTCAGGAACGGTGATTTGTAAATGGATATCGGCCAAGTTCGCCATGGTTGAACGGGGGTTACCAGTCATACTGATGATGCGATTATTGAGCCGTTTTAATACCGGAAATAGCGCTAGAATCTCAGAAGATTCACCAGAGTTAGAAATGGCAAGCACAATATCACCGCGTTCTATCATACCAAGATCGCCATGCGAGGCTTCGCCTGGGTGTACGAAAAAAGCCGAAGTGCCTGTACTGGCTAACGTCGCGGCAATTTTTTTACCAATATGCCCAGATTTACCGATCCCCATTACGGCAACTTTACCCTGTTTATTCGCGATAATCATTTCACACGCTTGAGTAAAATCAGCATTAAAGTACTGTTCTAATTGTTGTAATCCGGCAATTTCAGTGGCCAGTACTTGCTGAGCAACACGGCGGTAATCAAAGTTTTCAGACATTCCCATTCCCTACATTAAGCAGCCATATTCATCAATAAATACCCTTGATAAGCAATGAATATGATAAACAGTACAGCACCTTCGAGACGGTTAATACTGCGTGATTTACCAAGGGCCATGATCACTAGTAATAATGAGACCGCTAACATGACCCAAAAGTCACGGCCCATGACGCTATCGCTCAGTATCGATGGGTTTAAAATCCCAGGAATACCCATTACGGCAAGAATATTAAACACATTCGAGCCGATGATATTGCCGACGGCCATATCATCTTCACCTTTTAATACTCCAGCCAGCGAGGCAGCAAGTTCTGGTAAGCTGGTTCCGACGGCAATAATCGTCAGTCCGATAACCAAATCACTCATACCAAAATACTTGGCAATGATCACTGAGTTATCAACAAGCATGCTGGCCGCAAAAGGCAATAGTATTAGACCAATAACGACCCAGATGATGGCTTTTTTATTACTCACATCGCTTGGAATCTCTGATTCACATTCAGCCAATAAGGCATCACCATTTTGCTGCTCTTTACGACTAATGTGTAACATCGCTAAGATAAACACCGCAAAGAGAACAAACAGCAGAATACCTTCATAAAAGCCTAAATAGCTATTCCAGAGCAGAAGACCGGATAATAACGTCACGCCAACCATCAGTGGTAATTCGCGACGCAAGACCATTGAACTGATTGATAATGGTTTAATTAATGCCGTGATGCCGAGGATCAACGCAATATTGGCGATGTTCGAACCGAGTACGTTACCCACCGCGGTATCCGTTTTGCCATCTAAAGCGGCGGTAGCTGAAACCATCATTTCAGGGGCTGATGAGCCCATCGCTAAAATAGTCATCCCGATAACTAAGGGAGAAATACCGACGTTACGTGCGATGGCGGCAGCGCCAAAAACCAGCTTATCGGCACTCCAAACCAGTAGAATCAGGCCGACAATCAGTAATCCAGTGGCTTCGAGCATGGCGATTCCTAATCTCAATAAAAAATGAATGAGTAACCGCTAATTTTGACGTGTTGGTCACTAAAAGGGAAGTCGAAGATAACATTTATTGTGGCATTTTTATCAAGGGTTTTCATGCGTGATTGCGCTTAATTGAGAGAAATCGGACGCTTTACTTACACTTTGTTACCGATTTTTCCGGATAGTCAAAGGTTCGATGACGTTTTCATCACTCTTCTTATCGTCAGTGATGTAAGGTTATTAGAGGAAAATATCACTGGCCGGAGAGAGTGCTTGTCGAACGACTAATTGAACAGCGCTTTTAATTTAAGCCTAATCTGCTTATGATTGCGCATCATCTGGATGGAAAACCACAACAGCGAATCGAGAGTATGTCCGAAACTGATCTAGTGACCATCAATAAGTTAACCTTTTCCCGAGCCAATCGTCTCATCTTTGATCAGGTGAGTCTGCAGGTACCAAAAGGGAAAATCACCGCCATTATGGGGCCTTCTGGAATAGGCAAGACGACCTTGTTACGTTTGATTGGTGGTCAACTCCTGCCTGAAGCCGGTGACATTTGGTTTGATGGCGATAATATTCCCCATTTATCACGTAAACAGCTTTATCAAGCCCGTAAAAAAATGAGCATGCTTTTCCAATCAGGTGCTCTATTTACCGATCTTAATGTGTTTGATAATGTCGCCTTTCCACTTCGCGAACATACGAAATTAAACAAGGCGTTGATAAAAACACTAGTCCTTCTTAAGCTTGAAGCGGTGGGTTTACGCGGAGCTGCCCATTTAATGCCAAGCGAGCTGTCTGGTGGTATGGCACGTCGAGCCGCCTTAGCGCGAGCCATCGCGCTTGATCCGGAACTGATCATGTACGATGAACCGTTTGTTGGCCAAGATCCTATCACCATGGGAGTTCTGGTTGAGCTGATCCGTAACTTAAATCAAGCATTAGGTTTAACGTCGGTGGTGGTGTCTCATGATGTGCCTGAAGTGATGAGTATTGCTGATTGGGTTTATTTATTGGCGGATGGCAAGGTGATTGCTTTTGGTACGCCGCAAGAACTGGAAAATAACCCAGATCCACGCGTGCAACAATTTTTACGCGGTGAAGCGGATGGGCCTGTCCCTTTTCGTTTTCCTGCGCAGTCGATAGAGAAGGACTTGTTTGATGGCCAATAATTGGGAGCAAGCAATCAGTCGCTTTGGTCGGCGCTGTTTAGGCGTTGGCGAATCTTTTGGGCGAGCGAGCTTGATGCTGTTTGGGGCTCTGGTGGGAAGACCAAGACCGATCCAACATTTACCTCTGCTGATTAAACAATTGTACAGCGTTGGCGTACAGTCTCTGGCGATTATTATCGTCTCAGGCCTGTTTATTGGCATGGTTCTCAGCTTGCAAGGTTATGTAATCCTAGTTGATTTTGGGGCTGAAACCAGCTTAGGGCAAATGGTGGCCTTGTCGTTATTGCGTGAGCTTGGCCCTGTTGTCACGGCATTGCTGTTCGCGGGACGAGCCGGTTCGGCGTTGACGGCGGAAATTGGCTTAATGAAAGCTACCGAACAAATCTCCAGTTTAGAAATGATGGCCGTGGATCCGCTTAAGCGAATCATTGCCCCACGTTTGTGGGCTGGACTGATTTCTATGCCTTTACTGGCGATGATCTTTATGGCAGTAGGCATTTGGGGTGGGCATTTAGTCGGCGTTGATTGGAAAGGTATTGATCAAGGTAGTTTTTGGTCGGTAATGCAATCGTCGGTTGAATTAGGTAGAGATATTGGTAACAGCGTGATCAAATGTGTGGTCTTTGCGATCACAGTAACTTGGATCGCGCTGTTTAACGGTTATGACGCTATTCCTACTTCAGAAGGGATTAGCCGAGCGACAACACGTACCGTGGTACACTCGTCTTTGGCGGTGTTAGCACTGGATTTTGTTCTGACCGCATTGATGTTTGGGAATTAAACATGCAGCAAACACGAAAAGTAGAATTTTGGGTAGGGAGTTTTGTGCTAGCAGGAATTTGCGCAATTCTTATTATGATTTTTCACGTAGCTGACGTGAAAGGGTTAGGTTCAAACGATACTTACTCATTAACCGCTGAGTTCGATAATATCGGCAATTTGAAAGTTCGCTCACCAGTCAAAGTGGGTGGTGTAGTCGTGGGGCGCGTATCCGATATTCAGCTGGATCGTCATCGTTTATTGCCGGTTGTGACCATGGCAATCGATAGTCGATATGATCAGTTTTCTGAAAACTCCAGTGTGAAAATACTCACTTCAGGATTAATTGGTGAGCAATACATAGGTTTAGTGCCCGGATTTGTCTTTGATGATGAGCAAATGCTCAAAGATGGTGACCATATTGAAGACACCAAATCAGCGCTAGTATTGGAAGATTTAATCGGCCAAGTGCTGTATAGCGTAGGCAGTTCAGACAGTAAAAAACAGGAGTAAATCATGTTGAAACGGTATTGGGTTTTAGTACTAGGCCTGTTTTTTTCATTGGCAATTCAAGCCGAAGTGATTGATAAAACGCAGCCTTATCAGATGATGAAACAAGTGGCAGAAAAGTCATTTGCTCGTTTAAAAGCCGAACAACCTAAGATTCGCGACAATCCTGAGTATCTTAAAGTCATTGTTGAAGAAGAGCTTATGCCTTACATCAATGAGCAGTATGCAGCGTTGAAACTACTCGGCACACATTTACAAGGGGCTAATCGTGAAGAGGTTGGCCAGTTCATTACGGCGTTTCGCGCTTATATGGTGACAAGCTATGCACAAGCCTTAACCCAATATAACGATCAGCGCGTTGAGTTTGCTCCTGAAGTTCCAGTCCCAGAAGGGCGACGGATTACTGGCGTACAGGTGGAACTGATCGACCCACCAAGACCGAATGTGAAAATTGAGTTCCGTCTGCGTCAGGAGAGAAATGGAGAATGGAAAGGATTTGATATGATTGCAGAAGGGATCAGTTTGTTATCAAGTAAGCAATCTGAGTGGAGCGGTAAAATCCGTCAAGACGGGATCTTAGCGGTCGCGAAAGAGTTGCAACGCTTATCAGAGCAACCGATCCGTTTTGAGAGTGAGTCACAATGAGTGAGCAATGGCAAATGACCAATCCTGAACACGCCTTATTAAAAGGCGCGCTGGATAGAGAAACCGTTCCTAACTTGTGGCGTCATTTACAAACTTGGCAACCGACGGCTTTGCAATGCGAGATTTCTTTAGCAGAGGTACAACGTATCGATTCTGCGGGGATGGTAATGCTCATTCACTTAATAGAGCATGCAAAAACACAAAACTGTCATATAATGCTGAGTTTTGTGCCACAACAACTGCGCACATTATTTCAGTTGAGCAACATCGAAGCGATGATGGCTCAACATATTCAACCATTAGCAGGGGTGAATTGTGGATAGCACACAAGTACAACAATTATTACAACAAGCGCTCAACCTTGAAGAGCTACATGTCAAAGGTGAGGGTAGCCATTATGAAGTGATCGCGATTGATGCGAGCTTCGAGACGATGAGTCGAGTGAAAAAACAGCAACTGATTTATGCTCCATTAATGGCGTACATTCAGCGTAATGATATTCACGCGGTATCAATCAAAACGTTCACCCCACAAGAGTGGGCTCGCAATAAAAAGTTGATGTCGCTGTAAGGTTTTTTAATGGAAAAATTTCGAGTTATTGGGTCAGATAAGCCGCTGCAAGGTGAAGTGACCATTTCCGGTGCAAAAAATGCTGCACTGCCTATTTTATTTGCGTCCATTTTGGCCGAAGAACCAATTGAAGTCGCTAACGTCCCTCACTTACGTGACATTAATACCACGATGGAACTGCTCAAACGCTTAGGCGCAAAAGTGGAACGTAATGGTTCGGTTCATGTTGACGCTAGCCAAATTAACCAATATTGCGCGCCATACGATCTCGTAAAAACCATGCGTGCCTCTATTTGGGCATTGGGTCCACTGGTTGCGCGCTTTGGTCAAGGCCAAGTTTCGCTACCCGGTGGTTGTGCGATTGGTGCACGTCCCGTCGATTTGCATATTCATGGCCTCGAGCAATTGGGTGCGACGATTACGTTAGAAGACGGTTATGTCAAAGCGAGCGTTGATGGGCGCTTACAAGGTGCGCATATTGTTATGGACAAAGTCAGTGTCGGTGCCACGATTACCATCATGTGTGCCGCGACATTGGCAGAAGGTAAAACGGTATTAGATAACGCTGCTCGAGAGCCGGAAATTGTTGATACTGCTGCCTTTTTAAATAAACTCGGCGCTAAAATTACCGGTGCAGGTACAGACAGTATCACTATCGAGGGTGTTGAACGTCTTGGTGGTGGTCGTCATGCTGTGGTTGCTGATCGCATTGAAACGGGCACCTTTTTAGTTGCTGCGGCAGTCTCTCATGGCAAGATCCTCTGTCGCAATACCAAAGCCAGTTTACTGGAAGCGGTACTCGCTAAATTAGAAGAAGCTGGCGCAGAAATTGAAACTGGCGATGATTGGATAAGTTTGGACATGACTGGGCGAGAGCTGAAAGCCGTGTCAATTCGCACCGCTCCCCATCCTGGTTTTCCGACTGATATGCAAGCCCAATTTACTCTCCTGAATATGATGGCCAAAGGTGGCGGTAAAATTACCGAAACCATCTTTGAAAACCGTTTTATGCACGTACCTGAATTGATGCGTATGGGAGCCAAAGCCGAAGTTGAGGGGAACACGGTGATTTGTGGTGATGTCGAATCATTGAGTGGAGCTCAAGTGATGGCAACGGATCTACGAGCTTCCGCGAGCTTAGTGATCGCGGGTTGTATTGCTAAAGGTGAAACCATCGTTGATCGGATTTATCATATCGATCGTGGCTATGAACGCATCGAAGATAAATTGTCGGCGTTAGGGGCTCATATCGAACGTGTCAGTGAGCCAAACTAACGGGCTCAAGGGTTAATGAGCCGAAATTTTAGGATTTCGGCTTTTTTATTTAAGCTCCATTGGAGAATCTGCATGATTGCTGTCTTGCGTCTTTTGGCATTAGCTCTATTTGCTGTTGTGATGTTTGTTTTTGGATGTGGCTATTGTTTGCTCAGTCCGCGCAATCCAAAACACGTTTTCACCTTTGGCCGTCTGTTTGCCAAAATGTCTCGGGTATTTGGTATTACTTTAGAGCTGCGTATTCCTGAGGATGCTTATCATCGTGGTCAGGCGATTTATATTGCTAACCATCAAAATACTTGGGATCTTTTTACCGTCTCTGCGGCGGTGACGCCCAAAGTGGTCACGGTAGGTAAAAAAAGCCTATTATGGACGCCGTTGTTTGGTCAGTTGTATTGGCTAACCGGCAATATTTTGATTGATCGCAGTAATAAGGCCAAAGCCAAAGGCACGATTGATCAAGTGGTGGATAGTATGAATAACAGTGACGTTTCGGTCTGGATGTTCCCTGAAGGAACGCGTTCCCGTGGCCGGGGGTTACTGCCTTTTAAAGCGGGTGCTTTTCATGCTGCGATAGGTGCGAAAGTGCCGATTATTCCGATTGTCTGTAGTTCTACTAATCATTTACGTTTAAATCGTTGGAATAATGGTCATGTGATTGTCGAAATGCTGTCGCCCGTTAGTACGGAAGGGTTAACTCGAGAACAAGTCCGTGAATTATCTAAGCAGTGTCACCATGATATGCAAATCAAATTGGCTGAGCTTGATGCCGAAGTGGCGCGATTAGATGCTCAACCAGCTCGTGGATAATTGCCTTTTATAGAATCACTGAGCCGTTGAAGTCTCGCTAATACATCAGAGAAAAGAAAAAAGGTTGCTTATCAAGCAACCTTTTTTATCGCGAGAACGCTTATCGACGAACAGCGATCGCTTCAATTTCAATCCCAACATCTTTCGGTAAACGAGCCACCTCAACGCAAGAACGTGCAGGGTAATTGGCGACGTTATGATCATCAAAAAACTGGCCATAAACCTGATTTACGGTCGCAAAATCATTGAGATCTTTGACGAACACGGTCATTTTAACGATATCACCTACCGTTAATCCTGCCGATTCAACCACCGCTTTAACGTTATCTAAAGATTGTTTTGCTTGAGCAGCGATATCAGCAGGGACTTCTCCTGTTACTGGGTTTACAGGGATTTGGCCTGAAGTCAACACCATGTTACCTAAATCAATTCCCTGAATATAAGGACCGATTGCCGCTGGAGCCGATTCGGTATGCAGAACTTTAGTCATGCGAGTTATTCCATAATCTTGATTAAAAATGAGTTTTTAGTGTGCCTCTAAACCTAGTAGAGGTAAAGAGGCAATCGGCAGAACCTTGGCGGTTTGCACTTCGTTTATGGATGTTACGTCGTTAGTACGAATGAACTCTGTTTAGGCTTCGCGTTCGGTGACCACTTCGCGTGAAAAGACTTTCTCACAGTATTTACATTTAAGACGAATTTCATTGGCTTTCTCAAAAATGCGGAAGCTACTCTCAACGGGTTCATTGTGTGAGATACAGTTGCTGTTTGGGCAAGCAAAAACGTTATTGATCTTTTCTGGCAGCGTTAAGGCTAATTTTTTAACGACTTGATAATCTTCTATTTGGTTAACCGTTGCATGGGGGGCATAAAGTGCGAGTTTATTGGCTTGATCTTCGTTGATAAAGACATTCTCTATCTTCAGGAGATCTTTATGGCCAAGTGCAGAAGAGGGAAGATTGAGTCCGATAGTGACGCGTTGGTGAGAGTTGTGCATATCAAATAAACGCAAGACTTTGATCCCAACCTTGGCTGGGATGTGATCAATAACCGTCCCGTTTTTAATCGCTTCAACTTGCAGTTTAGTCTCTTTATTCATGTTCGGCTCCATTACAGTGACTCATTTAACACAAGGGCGAGCAGTGCTTCACGGGCATAGACCCCATTCTCGGCTTGTTGAAAGAAGTAGGCGTGCGAGGTTTTATCGACATCCGTTGTGATTTCATCAACCCGTGGCAACGGATGGAGGACTTTCATGTTTGAGCGAGCGTCTTGCAGCATCGTCGCCGTTAACACGAAGGCGGATTTAATATGCGCGTATTCTGATTCATCGAAACGTTCTTTTTGGACTCGTGTCATGTATAAAATGTCGAGTTCAGGGATCACGCTTTCCATATCGCTATGTAGGCTGTATTGCAGCCCGGCATCATCAAGTTCTTCACAAATGTAATCGGGCATTGCCAGTGCTTCTGGAGCGACAAAGAAGAAGCGGTTGTTGTCAAATTTCGCCAATGCTTGAGTTAAAGAGTGAACAGTACGGCCATATTTCAAATCACCGACAAAGGCGATGTTTAAGTTATTTAAACGGCCTTGAGTTTCAAAAATGGAGAATAAGTCGAGCAGGGTTTGTGTCGGATGTTGATTCGAACCATCACCAGCATTAATCACCGGTATGCCATTGGAAAATTCAGAAGCAAGACGAGCGGCTCCCTCTTGAGGATGACGCATAACAAATGCATCAACGTAAGAGGCTATTACCTGAACTGAATCGGCTAAGGTTTCGCCTTTTTTAGCCAGTGACGTATTACCACCATTATCAAAACCAATCACGCTGCCACCGATACGTTGTACCGCCGTTTCAAAAGAGAGTCGCGTTCGAGTTGAGGGTTCGAAAAAACAACTGGCAATAACCTTATCTTTAATCAGAGTCGGTTTCGGTTCTGCTTTTAGCTGACCTGCGGTGTGGACAATCAATTCCAGTTCTGCTCGTGATAGCTCAGAAATGGAGATGATGTGCTTTTGGTAAAGCGAATTGGTCATAATGTCTTCCCTTGCTTGGTGTTTCGGCCATAAAAAAGCCCCCCGATCTGGGAGGCTATTTATTATCAATAAAGGGTAACAACGCATTGACTAGTAAGCAAAATTGCTCACCGCAATGAAGCATAGAAACATGGTTGATATCGTTTCTGTTCACAAGCCACCCCTTAGACAAATTGCTGGGCATTATACGCCGAACTTTTCTCAAGGCAAGCGTTTGCTTAGTGAGTTTTTCGTTTGCTTATTAACCATTAAATGCATGGTTATCCACCTAAGGTGGCGACCATTACGGCTTTGATGGTATGGAGTCGGTTTTCCGCTTGATCAAACACGATCGCGTGTTCGGACTCAAACACTTCTTCAGTAACCTCTAAGCCTTGCATACCATATTTTTCGGCTACTTGTTTACCAACGGTGGTTTGATCATTATGAAAGGCGGGTAAGCAGTGCATGAATTTAACGCGAGGATTCCCCGTGGCACGAATAGCCGCCATATTAACTTGATAAGGCGTCATGATCGCCACGCGTTCGTCCCACGCTTCGGGTTCTTCTCCCATTGAGACCCAAACATCGGTGTAGAGGAAATCGCAGCCTTTGACGCCTTCTGCGACATCTTCGGTCAAGGTAATACTTGCCCCTGTTTGTTGGGCAATACTTTGACAAATATCGACTAATTGACGATCTGGCCAGAAAGCTTTAGGAGCGACTAAGCGAATATCCATGCCCATTTTTGCCGCGCCGACCATGAGTGAATTACCCATGTTATTGCGCGCATCACCAAGATAAGCAAAGCGGATTTGATCTAGAGCTTTACCATGAGAAAACTCTTGCATGGTTAGGAAATCAGCCAGAATTTGCGTTGGATGAAACTCATCAGTCAGGCCATTCCATACTGGAACTCCAGCATATTGGCCAAGTTCTTCGACGATCGATTGACCATAACCGCGATATTGGATGCCATCGTACATACGGCCCAATACTCGTGCGGTATCTTTCATCGATTCTTTATGGCCAATTTGTGAGCCGGAAGGGCCAATATAGGTGACTTGAGCGCCTTGATCAAAGGCGGCAACTTCAAAAGCGCAGCGGGTACGTGTGGAGGCTTTCTCAAAAATAAGCGCGATGTTTTTGCCCAGCAAGGTTTTTTGCTCGGTGCCTGCGTATTTGGCTCGCTTTAAGTCCGCCGCTAGACTCAACAAAAATTGAATTTCTTGGGGAGTGAAGTCAAGTAATTTTAAAAAATTACGCTGACGCAAATTAAAAGCCATATCGAGTCCTTAACCATAAAAAAGAATAGGACCAGTTAAACATATAGATGCTATAAAAGTGAATAATTATTTTATGTTGAGCGGTGAGTTATGTGAAATAACTCACCGCATTGGATTACAAGTTTTCTTCCGCAAATTCGGCTAAGCGGCTGCGGACGACACCATTGAGATGGATGTTGGCACTGCCTTCGAAGTTTTTGAAACGCTCAACCATATAGGTAAGCCCTGAGGTTACTGGTGTGAGGTAGTGGGAATCAATTTGTGCCAAGTTACCTGAACAGACAATTTTGGTTCCTTCTCCACAACGAGTAATGATGGTTTTAATTTGTGATGCGGTTAAGTTTTGGCACTCATCCAATAAGACAAAGGCATTTTGTATTGAGCGGCCACGCATAAAGTTGATCGACTTAAATTGAATATTGGCTTTATCACAGATGTATTTGAGCGAGCCCTCGGTACAGTGATCGTGCTTGTGCAGCGCTTCTAAAGTATCGGTGATGGCGGCTAACCACGGCATCATTTTCTCTTCTTCACTACCCGGTAAAAAGCCAATCGACTCACCAATATCGGGTGTGTTGCGAGTAACAATGATTTTATCGAACATTTTGCGTTCGATGGTTTGGTCTAAGGCTGCGGCCATAGCCAGTAACGTTTTACCACTACCGGCCGCGCCAGTGAGAATGACTAGATCAATCTCAGGATCGAGCAAGGCATCTAATGCCATGGCTTGATAAATGTTTTTTGGCATAATGTCCCAGACTTTGCGGTGCATGAGCCGTTCACGTCCAAGATCACGTAGGGTTATTGAGTCATCGCTGAGGGTTTCGACTCGAGCGGTGAAGTCACTTTCTTCATCCAATACATATTGATTAATGTAGGTGGGTTCGAAGGGTTTGCGATCCAATTTATGGAAAGTTTTGCCTCCCAAAGTATAACTGTCCACACTATCGACATTATCCCAAAAATTACCGGGACGGGTCTGAAAGCCTTTTGTGAGGTATTGTACATCGTCAATTAATTGGTCAGTTCGGTAATCTTCAACAAAGCGTACTCCCGCTCCCTTCGCACGTAAACGCATGTTGATGTCTTTGGTGATTAATACCACCGAACGCGGTGCGCGCTTATTTTGTAGGTGCAATACGGCATTCAAGATCCGATTGTCTCCCTCCTTGTCGGTAAACGCTTTAACCGTTTCATGCACTTCGTAATCGGCCAAAATGGCAATCGTTCCTTTATTGCCACCTGAATTTTTTAAGGGGATACCTTCAGAGATCTCATCCGGTGTTGCATCGTGGAAAATGTTTTCCAAGGCACGGATGGCAACTCGTGCGTCTCGGGCCACATCGCGTTTGCTGTCTTTAATTCTGTCGAGTTCTTCGAGGACGGTCATCGGGATGACGACGTCGTGTTCTTGGAAGGAGTAAATTGCAAGAGGTTCATGCAATAGTATGTTGGTGTCTAGGACAAACAGTTTCCGGTCAGTATCGCCCATAAGCGTCTCCTTGCTATGTGATAGCGGGTATAATGAAGGTCTGCATTCTTGTGCTTACGATCGATTCTACGCTGTCGCCAGGTTGTCGATCACTGCGGATAGAAGGCAAACTGGTATGGATACTCTCTGTTTGAACAAGCATATCGTATGCCAACAAACCTTACGTCGATGTAAGGTGATACTGGTTTAGTATCGTTTGGCAACCTGCTGGTCTTTTTCAGTATAGCAACCTATTGAATTAGCATTGCCATTAAAATGTGACACTTTGATGTCAGCCAACCACTCAAGAAAAAAAGCGTGGAATGGGCGTGACCTGTATCACGCCATCAAGTAAGATTAGCGACCTTTTTCTGCACCATAACGGTTGGACAAGTAGACTTTTTCTTGACGCCGGTGCAGTCACGGTAACGGATAATGTTTAATCCCAATAGATGAGGTAGTCTTGATGACTTTTGCTTTAGGGCAACGCTGGATAAGTGATACAGAAAGTGATTTAGGGTTGGGTACAGTGGTCGCGATGGACGCTCGTACAGTGACGTTAATGTTTGCCGCATCCGAAGAGAACCGAGTGTATGCGCGTCATGATGCGCCAGTCACACGAGTGGCTTTTAATGTCGGTGATACGGTTGATAGTCAAGAAGGTTGGTCACTCAATGTTGAACAAGTGGTGGAAGATCAGGGCGTACTCACCTATTTAGGGACTCGTGAAGATACTCAACAAGCAGGCATTGCATTGCGAGAGATTTTTCTGAGTAACCAAATCCGCTTCAATAAGCCACAAGATAAGTTGTTTGCTGGGCAAATTGATCGGATGGATAACTTTGTGTTGCGTTATCGTGCGCTGACCAATCAATACCAGCAGCATAAAAGCCCAATGCGCGGCCTATGTGGTATGCGTGCGGGGTTAATTCCTCATCAATTATACATTGCCCATGAAGTGGGTCGCCGTTATGCCCCTCGTGTCTTGTTAGCCGATGAAGTGGGTCTAGGTAAAACCATTGAAGCGGGGATGATCATTCATCAGCAAGTGTTGGCTGGACGCGCAGAGCGGATTTTAATTGTGGTGCCTGAAACATTGCAGCATCAGTGGCTGGTAGAAATGCTGCGCCGCTTTAACTTGCACTTTTCGGTATTTGATGAAGAGCGCTGTGTTGAGGCCTATGCCGAAGCGGATAATCCGTTTGAAACCCAGCAATATGTTTTATGTTCATTAGATTTCTTACGTAAAAGCCGGCAACGTTTTGAACAAGCGCTCGAAGCGGAATGGGATCTGTTAGTGGTTGATGAGGCGCACCATTTACAATGGAGCCAAGATAAACCGAGTCGTGAATATCAAGTCATCGAAGGATTAGCAGAACGCACACCCGCGGTATTATTGTTAACCGCGACACCAGAGCAATTGGGACGCGAAAGTCATTTTGCTCGTTTACGCTTGTTGGATGCGGATCGTTTTTATGACTATGACGCATTTGTTAAAGAAGAAGAGCAATATGCGCCTGTCGCTGATGCCGTGAGCGCGCTGTTATCTGGTCTTGTATTGACTGATACCGCAAAAAATCAAATCGCAGAATTATTATCTGAGCAGGACGTCGAGCCCTTACTGCGGGTACTAGACAGTCAAGCTGACGAACAGGAAAAAGCCGCTGCCCGTGATGAGTTGATCAGCAATCTTATGGATCGCCACGGTACAGGACGCGTTCTATTTAGAAATACGCGCGCTGCGATTAAAGGCTTCCCTAAGCGGAACGTGCATTTATTGCCGATGGAGATTCCAGCGCAGTACAGTACTTCAATGCGCGTCGCGGGGATGATTGGTGGTAAGCTGAGTCCACAAGCGCGAGCGATGAAAATGCTCTATCCAGAAGAAATCTTCCAAGAGTTTGAAGGCGATGATGCGAGCTGGTGGCAGTTTGATTCACGAGTCAATTGGTTGATTGATAAGGTTAAAGCCAAACGTAGCGAAAAGATTTTAGTCATTGCATCTCGCTCAAGTACCGCGTTGCAATTAGAGCAAGCTCTTCGTGAGCGAGAAGGGATCCGCGCGACGGTGTTCCATGAAGGAATGTCGATCATTGATCGCGATAAAGCGGCGGCTTATTTTGCTCAAGAAGAGGGCGGAGCTCAGGTACTGATTTGTAGTGAAATTGGCTCTGAAGGACGTAACTTCCAGTTTGCTCACCAACTGGTTATGTTTGATCTGCCGTTTAACCCTGATTTGCTTGAGCAGCGGATTGGTCGCTTAGATCGTATTGGTCAAGAAAATGACATCGATATTTATGTACCTTATTTGCAAGGGACGTCACAAGGGATTCTGGCTCGCTGGTTTAATGAAGGATTGAATGCTTTTGCCGAAACGTGTCCAACTGGGCGTGCGGTTTACGATCAATTCTCCGAAGCTTTGATCGCAATGCTAGCCACGGCAGACAGCAGTGAATTGGAGAGCGTGATCGACGCTTCAGCTAAGCTTAATCAAACCCTAAAAAGCCAATTGGAACAAGGGCGTGACCGTTTATTGGAAATGCACTCGAATGGTGGAGAAAAAGCGTTGCAGATCGCTCAGTCGATTGCAGAAACCGATGGCGATACCAATCTGGTTTCTTTCGCATTAAGTTTGTTTGATGCCGTTGGGTTAAATCAAGATGACCGTGGTGACAATGCTTTAGTGGTTACGCCTTCTGAACATATGATGGTTTCGAGTTATCCCGGTTTGCCTTATGAAGGGGCGACGATTACTTTTGACCGTAATACAGCGCTCTCTCGTGAAGATATGCACTTTATCAGTTGGGAGCACCCGATGATTCAAGGTGGGATTGATCTTCTAATGAGTGAAGGGGTTGGCGTTTGTGCGGTATCACTGTTGAAAAATAAAGCGCTGCCAGTGGGGACGATTCTATTAGAGATGGTCTATCTGGTGGATGCTCAAGCGCCTAAGAGCAGCGGTATCAGCCGTTTCTTACCCGCAACACCAATCCGTATTCTGATCGATGGCCGCGGCAATGATTTATCGGCGCAAGTTGATTTTGAAAGCTTTAATCGCCAGTTAAGCCCGGTGAATCGTCATTTAGCCAGTAAATTGGTGGCTTCTGTGCAGGCTGAAATACATCGTTTAATCGTCGCCAGCGATCCTGCGGTTAGCGCGAAAGTAGAGGCAATTCGTGAGCAGGCCAAGCAGGAGATGGAGCATAACTTGCACGCAGAGTTGGCGCGTTTATTGGCACTAAAAGCGGTTAACCCGAATATCCGTGATGAAGAGATCAGCGCATTAGAGCAGCAGATGAGCGCATTAAGTGGGTATATTTCTCAAGCGCAATATCAACTTGATTCACTGCGTTTGATTGTGGTTTCACATAACTAACGTTATATCTCGTACGCTTTAATGTTAAAAGGCTTTGTCAAATGACAAAGCCTTTTTTGATCCGTTCGAATCGGATTTGAAATAGAGCACCCGCTTTTACGATTAGATTAGCCATTTCCACCAAATAAACAGCGCTAAGAAACCGAATAGATAAATCAATCCGACGATCGATAACGCTCGCGTTTTTTTACCGAGCGCTAATTCGGCTGGTAAAGGGGTCTTAGTGACTAAGATGTAATTAAGTAGGGCAAAAAATGGCGTGGTCATAAACGCCATTACCATGGCAAAGTTGAGCATCGGCATCAAGGCAAACGCCCAAAAGACAATGATGGCTAACGCCAGCGCTGAAACGATAAATAGCCATGTTTGAAACAAACGAGGCGAAGCGTGAGTTTTATGTTGCAGTAAACGCTGTGCTTCGGCAATTACACGTGAATAGCCATCAATTACGGTAATCGTGCTGCCAAAAATACAGAAAAAGGCGATAACAGCAATCAAATAGCGCGACCATTCACCAATGGTGGAAGCGTACAAACCAACCAGTTGATGAGAAAATCCAATCCCTGATTGTGCCAGTTCAACCCCTGTACCGTGTAGCACCAAACTGCCCAGGGCAAGAAACACGATAGCGAGGACGGCAGTACCAATGTAGCCGACATTAAAATCAAACAGTGCTGACTGTGCAGTCACATTTTGTTGGCGGCGCTGACTTTTTAGCCACATTGAGGTTAAGCTCGAAATTTCAATCGGTGCCGGCATCCAGCCCATCGTCACGACGATAAAACCGATCGCAGCGAATGTCCAAGGTGAGGGCGTTTCGCTGACCACGGTTAATGGGGCAGGCCCAGTTGCGGCAATAAAGACCGCAGTGAGAGTCGCTAGGGTGAGCACTGCCATGATGGTTTTGGAGAGAACATCCAAAGCTTTGTAGTGCCCTGCGATCAAAATAATTAAACAAGTTACTAAAATGAAGCCGCTAAGTACGCTGGTCGCTATTTCAAATGGGATGAAGTAACCCAGTAAACTGGCACTGAATAACAGTAACGCAGCCGTATTAACTATTGCGGAGAAAATACTTAATAGAGTGAATCCCCACAGGTAGGTTTTTCCTAGCTTAGCGTAACCTTCAACGAGGCTTTCTCCGGTTCCCATGGTGTATTGAACACCAGCTTTAAAGAAAGGGTATTTGAATAAATTCACCAGTAAAATCAATGCCGCTAATTGCCAGCCATAAATTGCGCCAGCTTGAGTGGAAGCGACAAGATGGGAGCCTCCTACTGCCGCTGCGGCCATCATGATCCCCGGGCCAAGTGAGCGAACTAATTGTTTTAACGTGAGTTTTTCGGTGTTTGAATAAGGGACACTGTTTTCCATTCTCGATCCTTTTTCTACCTTTGACTTGCGTTTGCGGTCACTTGGTTTTAGGCCATGATTCAGCAATCTTCAGTGCCAGAGGTATGATTGATAGTTGTGTTTGATTTATTGTTATGGTCACTATCCCCTTCCTACTTGAAGCTACAGCGGTGTTGGCTACGTTGGTTCACACCGATCGCATCGTCTGCCTATGCTCATGGGGATGAACTCACT
>NZ_WXWK01000165.1:0-3900 GCF_009904835.1 Vibrio sp. V33_P6A3T137
AAGCTTATGGACTTAAACAGTGGCAATACCCCTCGCTATACAAGGAGTACTCTTTCTACGATGATTGGCCTGATTTGCCTAGGCAGCGCCAGTTCGGTCGTTTACGCTCAAGAACAGCAAGAAGCGAATAATGTTCGAGCCTCAGAAACGATTGTTGTTCTTGGTGAAAAGTTGGGCGGCACGCTGGCGCAGAATACCAGTTCGGTGACTATTTTTACTGCAGAAGCGGATAATGGCGAAGACCGAACTTACTACGATTTACTGGATAGAGTCCCTAACGTGCTTAACGCCCCATCAGGAATGCCACACATTCGTGGCGTTGATGGGCGAGGTGGCGCTGGAGATGGATTCATCTCATTCATGACCGGAGCCACGCCTCGGGTGAATACCACTGTTGATGGAGTATCTGAATCTTGGACAGGTGAAGCTTTCGGTAAAGCTGGGCTGTGGGATACAGAGCAGGTCGAAGTATACAAAGGCCCTCAATCAACGAATCAAGGGCGTAACAGTATCGGTGGTGCCGTAGTCATCAAAACCCAAGACCCCACGTTTTACACAGAAAGTAAGTTCCGAGTTGGCTACGAAAATGAGGACAACAAATACCACTTAGCTGGTGTTGTCTCTGCCCCAATCGTCGAAGATAAACTTGCCTTCCGTATTGCCGCTGAAGGGACTACGGGCAATACGCCAATCGATTATTCATTACCAAACAATGATCAATACCCTTGGGACCCTTCAGAAATAAAATCTCATAACGTCCGTGGTAAACTGCTATTTCAACCTTTTGGAACCGATAAACTCACCGCGAAACTCACGGTCGCCAGCCGTAATGAAGAAGGCCAATATACAAACCTTGTCGATAAAGATGGTGGTAAGTTGGAATACACCGATGCCAGCGGTACTCGTCGTCAAGAAACTAAAAGCTGGAACGTTAATTTTGATGTCGGTTATCTCATCAATGAAGAACTTAAAGCCGATTTCCTACTGGCAAGGCGAGATTACTCAACCAAGTTTAAAGCCTATCCTTTAACGGATTGGTGGGGTGATGTGGACGAGGAAAATTATACTGTAGAAGCTAAACTGGCTTATAATTCTTTAGACGAAAAATATAATGCGATTTTCGGACTTAGCAGTTATTTTAAAGATCAAAACACACAAACAGACTCACTAAAACGTATTGATAAAGTCCAAACCCATTCCATTTACTTTGATTCCAAAATCAAGATTGCCTCTCAATGGGGACTGTTACTGGGTGCTCGCTACGAACATGACGAGCTTGATCGTGATTTTGACCATGCAAGATTGCCTCTCGACTTCAAAGATGAAGAAAGCAACGGTATCTTGCTGCCTAAAGTTGGCTTAACTTACGAGGCCTCTGATACTTGGAACTTAGGTTTAACCGCTCGTAAAGGCTACAATGCTGGTGGCATAGGCTACAACGAAGGCCAAGAGAATCTCTTTGTATTTAAACCAGAAAAAGTCTGGACCTACGAACTCAGTTCACGTTCCACTTTCCTAGAGAACCGGCTTGGTTTAACGGCAAATATCTTTTACAACGATTACCGTAATTACCATACCGTCGTCTATGGAGACAGCGGTAGCCGGTTTGATAATTACGTAGCGAATATCCCTAAAGGTAAAACTTATGGTGCTGAAGTTGAAACGACGTACTGGTTTGATTCTGGGTTAGATGTTTTTGCCTTTGTTGGCTTACTGAAAACAGAAGTCACCCAAGGGCCTAGCGGAACAACCGTCGATCTCACTGGCAAAGAGTTTAGCTATGCCCCTGACCTTTCTGCTGGCTTAGGCTTTACACAAAACTTTGACTCAGGCTTATTCTTTGGCGCAAGAGTTAACTATGTTTCAGACTATTATACTAACTTAGCCAACACTGAAAGTACTTCAGCTGGTGACTACACGGTGCTTAACGTCAATGCTGGTTACAACATAAATAACTTAACCGTTCGTGCTTATGTTAAAAATGCGACCAACGAGGATTATGTGTTACGTCACAAGAATGACCTGATCGAAGTTGGCGGACCACGCACATTCGGTATCATCGCTGACTATAAATTCTAAAAGGCGCTATTGATTACCTTGCAAAACCAACACATAAACGTCCGATAATTATCGGACGTTTATTATTTAAGTGGTTGGTCAGCAGCAAGTGAGTTCTGTCGTCGTTTATCTTTTGCTCTAGCAAGGTTTTGCCCCAAAGTTATTTAAATAAATCGCACAAGAGAAATAAGGGCATCTTGATTTATCATACTTTTTCTCATCCTTGTTCAATCAGCGCTTTCTGGCTAAACATATAGGATAGGTCGAGTTCTAAATGGAGAACTGTTTTAAACAGCTGAGGCAAATTGGGGGGCGCGTTGTAGACCCTGTAAATAATTCTGTGTAACTGCTCTTGCTTACAAGTAATCAGTTAATCGTTCTTCGAACATAATCATAAAGCGATTTAGCGCTTGCTTCCAGTGATGAATTGGCATCGTCCATCTCTTGGATGCATCCATAATCGCTAGATACACCACCTTTCTTGCCGATTCATCTGTTGGGAACAGTTTGCGTTTCTTGGTTGCTTTTCTGATTGTGAGAGCTAGTGCGATGGATAACATCACACTAGCAAAAGTGTGGGTTTAGGTGCGCACTGAGTGCCGTTACGTTAAATTGTTACTTTCATGCAAATCACATCAAGTTAATAAAGATAAACCGCGCCAGACATGGAAGCCCCATTGTTCCCTTCAGCACCAGAGTTGACCCCTATTCCATTTGAACTCTCAGAAACCGCACCCACAGCCAGCGTATTGCCATCTGACGATAAGGCAACTGAATAGCCAAATCCATCTCCCCCCTCAGTATTAGATGCCTTTATGTAGGCTTCCTGAGCCCATGTCGACGCACTGTAGCGGAAGAGATAAACCGCACCAGACCAGGCAGCATTATTGTTATCTTGGTGACCTGAGTTGACCCCTGTTCCATCTGATGCCTCAGAACCTGCCCCCACAGCCAGCGTATTACCATCTGATGATAAGGCGACTGAATGGCCAAATCCATCTCCCCCCTCAGTATTAGAGGCCTTTATGTAGGCTTCCTGAGCCCATGTCGATGCACTGTAGCGGAAGAGATAAACCGCGCCAGATCTCATAGCATCATTGTTCGCTTGAGTATCAGGGTTGACCCCTGTTCCATTTGAACTCTCATAAACCGCACCCACAGCCAGCGTATTGCCATCTGACGATAAGGCGACTGAATGGCCAAAGAAGTCATCAGATTCAGTGTTAGAGGCCTTTATGTAAGCTTCCTGAGTCCATGTGGATGCACTATAACGAAAGAGGTAAACCGCGCCAGCACTCTCAGCATTATTATTATCTTGGTGACCAGAGTTGACCCCCGTTCCATCGGAATCTTCATTCCACGCCGCCACAGCTAGCGTGTTGCCATCTGATGATAAGGCGATTGAATTGCCAAATTGGTCATTATATTCAGTGTTAGAGGCCTTTATGTACTGAATGAGAGGCGTTAAGTCTTGAGGGGTCAACGACCTTTTATTTGATGCGATTTCGCCAGAAGAATTCTTTGCAATAACAAAATATTCAGACGTTAAATTTTTGATGATACCAATGTCATTAACGATGACACTAGTGGTCGTAGATGTTGCGAGTACATCACAAGACTTTGGCATTGATACATCTTTTCTACACAGTGAATACTCAGTAGCATTATCCGAAGCCTGCCATGTAAAAATTGTTGCCTTCTCGTTCATTGATAGTGAGATTGTGATTAGGTCAAATGCTAATGGCATTTTATTAGGCGCTGTACCACCAGATACACAACCAGCCAACATCAACGCAACCGATAAAGTTATTGTGCTTTTTTTATTTGATATAAACATAAAAC
>NZ_WXWK01000177.1:0-3800 GCF_009904835.1 Vibrio sp. V33_P6A3T137
TATTTAAATCGCGCATGAGTGGTGACTCAGTGAGCTGATAATAAACGGTGCGTATTATGGGATTGATTGACGGGACTTATAAATATATGAAATTGACTGCATTTTCAATCGAAAGTTACGAATGACTCTCAAAAAGTGGGTGTTTTGTGTGATCTTTGTTCAGTATTAAGCCTGTTTATAAAATGAGGATGTCTATTTTTTAATTACCTTCATAGTGTTTGAGAATAACGTCATAGATTCTTCAATCTCATCATTATTGCTCTGCCTAATTGGATTTGGTTATGGTTGTCACTGATTGTTTGCTAAATTTAATGTTAGCGATTTATGGTGTTGAGTAGAAACGTTTTAATGAGAGCCTAATTGCCTATTAAACTGCACAGTTTGTAAAAGAAATACTTGCCAAACGTGTGCTTTCGGCACATATTCATTGGCAGCGAGCTAGCCATTTAGGTTAGACTAAGCGGCCATGCTGCATCTTTAATATGATAAAGTGCAGAGCGAATAGATAAGTGTGGAGATACAAGTTTGATCAATGTTTTCCTTGTAGATGATCACGAGCTGGTTCGCACAGGGATACGACGTATTATTGAAGACGTCCGTGGAATGAACGTAGTAGGGGAAGCGGATAGCGGTGAAGATGCAGTAAAATGGTGTCGTAGTAATAACACTGATATTGTATTAATGGATATGAATATGCCCGGTATTGGTGGATTGGAAGCCACTAAGAAGATTTTACGTTTTAATCCAGACGTAAAAATCATTGTGCTCACTATTCATACTGAGAATCCGTTCCCAACCAAAGTGATGCAAGCTGGTGCGGCTGGTTATTTAACCAAAGGTGCCGCGCCTGATGAAATGGTGAATGCTATTCGTATTGTGAATAGTGGCCAGCGATATATTTCTCCTGAAATCGCTCAGCAAATGGCATTAAGCCAGTTTTCACCCGCCTCTGAAAATCCGTTTGCTGGTCTATCAGAACGTGAGCTACAAATCATGATGATGATCACTAAAGGCCAAAAAGTAACCGATATTTCTGAGCAACTCAATCTTAGTCCAAAGACAGTCAATAGCTATCGTTATCGTTTGTTTGCCAAGCTAGATATTAACGGAGATGTTGAGTTAACCCATTTAGCCATTCGACATGGGATGCTCGATACAGAGAAGTTGTAGTGGCTGATTTTGATTCTGTTTCCTTTTTAAAAAATGTCACCCATCAGCCCGGTGTGTACCGTATGTATAACACTGAGGCTGAGGTGATTTATGTTGGTAAAGCCAAAGATCTTAAAAAGCGACTGTCTAGCTATTTTCGTAGTAAAGTCGACAGTGAAAAGACCCGAGCTTTAGTCAGTCATATCAATAAAATTGACGTCACGGTTACTCATACTGAAACCGAAGCGTTGATCCTCGAACATAACTACATCAAACAGTATTTACCTAAATACAATGTGTTGTTGCGGGATGATAAATCTTATCCTTATATCTTCATCAGTGCGCACAAGCATCCTCGTCTCTCTGCGCATCGCGGTGCAAAAAAACGCAAAGGTGAGTATTTTGGCCCTTATCCAGATTCTGGTGCGGTGCGAGAAACGTTGCACCTGGTTCAAAAAATATTCCCAGTGCGGCAATGCGAAGATACGGTATACAGTAATCGTGTTCGCCCTTGTTTAATGTATCAAATCGGTCGTTGTGCGGCTCCTTGTGTGAGTAGCCTTATTTCTGATGCAGATTATGCCGAGTTAGTGAACTGTGTGCGGCTGTTTTTGCAAGGAAAAGATAAACAAGTACTGGAAATGTTGATCGGGAAAATGGAACAAGCCAGTCAGGCGTTACGTTTTGAAGATGCAGCAAAGTTTCGTGACCAAATTCAAGCGATTCGCCGTGTGCAGGAGCAGCAGTTTGTAGCAGAAGACTCACAAGATGATCTGGACGTGCTTGGTTTTGCGCAGGAGAAAGGGTTGGCCTGTATCCATATTTTGATGATCCGCCAAGGTAAAGTTTTGGGGAGTCGGAGCTTTTTTCCAAAAATCCCAGCCAATACCGAGTCGCAAGAAGTCTTCGAAAGTTTTTTAAGTCAATACTATCTTAATCATACTGAGAGCCGAGTGGTTCCGAGTCGAATCATTCTTAATCAGGGGTTATTAAAAGAGACCAAACCATTACAATTGGCGTTGCGTGAATTAGCTGGGCAGAACGTTTATTTTCATGTGAATCCGACTGGGACTCGTGGCCAATACTTGAAGTTATCAAATACCAATGCATTGAGCGCGATGACCAGTAAGCTTAATCACAAGATGACCATTCAGCAGCGTGTTAATGAGCTGCAGCGTGTATTAGGTATAGAGAATATAGCTCGTATGGAATGTTTTGATATCTCTCACACCATGGGAGAAAGTACCGTTGCCTCTTGTGTGGTGTTTAATCAAGAAGGACCACTCAAAGCGGAATATCGTCGTTATAATATCACTGGAATTACTGGTGGCGATGATTATGCAGCCATGGCTCAAGCTTTAGAGCGTCGATATGCCAAACAATTGGATGTGGATAAAATACCAGATGTAATATTTATTGATGGTGGCAAAGGTCAACTCAATCGCGCGCTACAGATCATTACTCAATGTTGGCAAGATTGGCCGAAGCGACCACAGTTGATTGGTATCGCGAAAGGAATTAGTCGTAAACCTGGCCTTGAAACATTAATCACCACCGAGGGAGACGAGTTTCATTTACCTAGCGATGCGCCTGCATTGCACCTTATCCAACATATTCGTGATGAAAGCCATAATCACGCTATTACCGGACATCGTGCTAAACGAGGTAAAACTCGACGCACCAGTACGTTAGAAGGGATTGAAGGCGTGGGGCCTAAACGTCGGCAAGCTTTATTGAAATACATGGGAGGCTTGCAAGAAATTAAGCGTGCGACTGTTGAAGAAATCGCCAAGGTGCCGGGTATTAGTCACTCTTTAGCAGAAATTATTTATCAAGCATTGAAACCATAGTCAAAATGCAGCACCATTAACGCGCCATTGATCAGAGCCTACTATTATGCGTTTAAATATTCCTAACATCTTGTCGTTGTTGCGACTTTTTCTCATCCCTGTCTTCATCGTTGTTTTTTATTTGCCTTATAGTTGGTCACCCTTTGCGGCTGCCATGATTTTTTTTGTGGCTGGTTTTACCGATTGGCTAGATGGCATGTTGGCGAGAAAGCTTGGCCAAACGTCGCGTTTTGGTGCGTTTATTGATCCGGTTGCTGACAAGGTTCTTGTCGCTACTGCGCTGATTTTGATCACCGAGTATTATCATTCAATATGGATAACCATCCCCGCCGTGACCATGATTGGTCGAGAAATTATTATTTCAGCATTAAGAGAATGGATGGCTGAAATCGGTAAGCGCGCTAGTGTGGCTGTTTCTTGGATTGGTAAAGTAAAGACCGTTAGCCAAATGTTTGCATTGTGGATTTTGATCTGGCGTTACGATCAATGGATGGTTTGGTTAGGATTTATAGCTCTGTATGTCGCGACTATTTTAACGTATTGGTCTATGGCACAATACTTAGCAGCGGCGAAAAATGATTTGCTAAATGAAGAACATCATTAGAAAAGCGGGCATCGGCCCGTTTTTCTATTTTTAAACACCGCCGATCTGGATGTCGATTGGGCTTGGCTGCGATTATTTTTTAATAACGCGTTTCTTGTTGATTAATGATCGTCGCTTATTGTTCGATAAAGAGTAATCAAAAGCCGAGTAAAAATGGATTTTTGCTCGTTATGTTCTGGATAAATAGAGACTTTTTG
>NZ_WXWK01000007.1:0-3757 GCF_009904835.1 Vibrio sp. V33_P6A3T137
ATTTAAGACTTGTCTTAGAACAAGGTTTTAGCGCTAATTATTAATTTTTTGTATCGAAATAAATAGACTGAAATGTTTCGAAGTGATTATAATTGATTTCGAATCGAAACTTAAAAAATCAAACCTCATGTCGAAACGAAATACCCAGCTACGAAGACACGCGATCGCCAGTTTAGTCAATCAACAAGGCGAGGTCAGTGTCGAAGCACTTTCTCAGCAGTTTTCCACCTCAGAAGTCACGATTAGAAAGGATCTTGCCTCATTAGAAACCAATGGTCTATTACTTAGGCGTTATGGTGGCGCGATCGCTTTGCCAAAAGAAGTGATGGCAGATGAATTGAATGAAAAAGTTTCGGTTCGAAAGGTGGCACTAGCCAAACAAGCCGCTAAGCTGATCAGAGATCATAATCGAATTGTGATTGATAGTGGCAGTACCACGGCAGCACTGATCCAGCAGTTGAACGATAAACGTGGTTTGGTGGTTATGACCAATTCATTGCATGTCGCCAATGCCCTCAATGAGCTAGAAAGTGAGCCGACACTACTGATGACCGGTGGCACTTGGGATACTCATTCTGAATCTTTCCAGGGGCAAGTGGCGGAGTCTGTCTTGCGTTCTTACGACTTTGATCAGTTATTTATCGGCGCTGATGGTGTTGATCTTGAACGCGGCACGACCACGTTCAATGAGTTAACCGGGTTAAGTAAAGTCATGGCAGAAGTGTCACGTGAAGTGATCGTGATGATTGAATCAGAAAAGATTGGCCGAAAAATCCCCAACTTAGAGCTGGCTTGGGATTGTATTGATGTCTTAGTGACGGACAGCGATCTCAGCGACGCCTATCTCAAACAAATTGAATCGCATCGTGTGCGAGTGATTCGAGCGTAAGCATGATTATTTACTCATCAGTATATGGCTGTTAACGGGCGATCTACTGGTGGAAAAAAGATCGAAATAAATGGAGTGTGAAGATGTGTGGAATTGTTGGCGCAGTTGCGCAGCGTGATGTGGCGGAAATTTTAGTCGAAGGTTTACGTCGTTTGGAATATCGAGGCTATGACTCTGCCGGCGTTGCGGTGGTGGATAGTGAGAATACGCTTACTCGCGTACGTCGCTTAGGAAAAGTGCAAGAATTAGCGGATGCGGTCGAGCAGCAAAAAGTTATTGGCGGTACAGGTATTGCTCATACTCGCTGGGCGACTCATGGTGAACCGTCAGAAATTAATGCTCATCCACATCTCTCGGGCACGATTACCGTCGTCCATAATGGCATTATTGAAAACCACGCATCACTGCGAACCGTATTACAAGACCGTGGCTATGTCTTTGAATCACAAACCGATACCGAAGTTATTGCTCATTTGGTTGAGTGGGAGCGTCGCTCTGCAAGCACTTTGCTTGAAGCGGTACAAAAAGCGGTTAAACAGCTGGAAGGCGCGTACGGTACCGTCGTGCTCGATTGTACCGATCCTAGCCGAGTTGTCGTCGCTCGCTCAGGCAGCCCAATTGTGATTGGTTTAGGTGTGGGTGAAAACTTCTTAGCTTCTGATCAATTGGCGTTACTCAATGTGACTCGCCGTTTTATGTTCCTTGAAGAGGGCGATGTTGCTGAAGTGACGCGCCGTGAGGTGAATATTTTTGCTGCTAATGGCGAGCAGGTAATGCGTGAAGTGATTGAGTCGAACGCTGAACACGATGCTGGTGATAAAGGTAAGTTTCGCCACTTTATGCAAAAAGAAATTTTCGAGCAACCCACAGCGTTGATCAATACGATGGAAGGGCGCATCACTCACGATAGCGTGATCACCGAGAGTATTGGTGTCAATGCCGCGGAAATTTTAGCGCAAGTTGAGCATATCCAAATTGTCGCCTGTGGTACGTCGTACAACGCAGGTATGACGGCTCGTTACTGGTTTGAAGCTTTATCCGGCGTGAGCTGCGATGTGGAAATTGCCTCTGAATTTCGCTACCGTAAATTTGTTACTCGCCCCAATAGCCTATTAATCACCTTATCTCAATCAGGCGAAACCGCCGATACACTGGCAGCACTGCGTCTAGCGAAAGAGAAAGGTTACATGGCGGCGATGACGATTTGTAACGTCGCGGGTTCATCTTTAGTGCGCGAGTCTGATTTTGCCTTTATGACTCGTGCCGGAACGGAAATTGGTGTTGCATCAACCAAAGCCTTTACCACTCAGCTCGCCGCTCTATTAATGTTAGTCACTGCATTGGGCAAACAAAAGCAAGTGATAGATCGTGCACTAGAGACGGAGATTGTCCAAGCTCTCCATGCTCTACCAAGACAAATAGAGCAAGCCCTTGGCTGTGAAAAACAGATTGAAGCGATTGCTGAAGAGTTTGCCGATAAACACCACACGCTATTTTTAGGCCGTGGTGAGTTTTACCCTATTGCCGTTGAAGCGTCATTAAAACTCAAAGAAATCTCTTACATTCACGCAGAAGCTTATGCTGCAGGTGAGTTAAAACATGGGCCACTCGCACTGATTGATGCTGATATGCCAGTGGTAGTGGTCGCTCCGAGCAACGATCTGCTTGAAAAGCTCAAATCAAACATCGAAGAAGTGCGAGCGCGTGGTGGTTTGTTGTATGTCTTTGCCGATCAAGACGCTGGTTTTGCTGAAGATGCGACGATGAAAATCATCACTATGCCGCCTGTCAGTACCATTACTGCGCCGATCTATTACACGATTCCGATGCAGTTATTGTCTTATCACGTCGCCTTGATCAAAGGGACAGATGTTGATCAGCCACGTAACCTCGCCAAAGCGGTGACAGTCGAATAATCATGCCTCGATGATGCTGAGCTGATGTAGGAGAGGAATAAAGTTTCATACTGAGTAATATAGATTCACATTGAGTATTAAAGTATCATACTAGAATGGCTGCGATCTTATTGGGACGCTGCCATTTTTAAATAGAAATTGCCCCAAAGCTGCTTAGTCGTAACCTTGATTCGTTGCTTTTGTCATTAGTTGACCTAATTTGATTAATGGTTAAATATGTACTTAATTTACTATGATGTGTTAGGCGGACAGAGGCTGTATTTGTAAATTGAATTGTCAAAATCCCATCTGTCTAATGCTAGGTTCTGTTGATCAATGATGCATGAGGGATTGATCCTTATTAAGCAGAGTGTCTTATATGGACAAATTCGAGCACATATTGTCTGTCTAATAACTTTCATAGAGTTGATGGGATATAGAATGAAATTTTCAGAACGAGCGAAGTACTTTTCAACAAACTATGATCTACTGATTGATTATCATGTTGGTAATGGGTATAACAAGTATATTGGAGAAAAAAATAAGCCTTGTCGTTTTTGTAATAAAGCTAAACCAGAAGTTACATTTAAAGATGTAGCTCATGCAGTTCCAGAGTTTCTTGGTAATAAGCAGTTAATTTTGCTTAATGAATGCGATCAATGTAATAAATTTTTCGCTAACAATTTAGAAGTACACTTAGATAAATTTACTCGTAGGTATCGATCTTCATCGTTGATTAAAGGTAAGACAGGAATACCTGCTTATAAATCTAAAAACAAAGATGTTCGCTTTGTCATGAAAAGAGATGAGCCAGGGCATTTAATTTGTCCTACTGAGAATCAAGACGTTACTTTTGATAAGAAAAATAAAGTTATAACAGTAAAGTTTGATATTGAGCCTTATATTCCTATTGGTGTTTATAAGTGCCTTGTGAAAATTGGGCTATCAGTTTTAAATAATGAACACCTTGATG
>NZ_WXWK01000105.1:0-3573 GCF_009904835.1 Vibrio sp. V33_P6A3T137
GCTTTAATGGGTTTTATTTTAAAGATAGTAAGTTTTATTATCTTGGCTTTGCTTCACATAATATTCTTAGATATAAAAGGCGAGAGAGCGTTGATTATTTGTTTTAGGGTATTTGTTTATGAATAATGAAATAATATTCTCAAAGACTACTCTCTTTTTAGACTCATCTTGGTCAGTTGTGCCTAAACAGTAAGCTTGCGCTACAGGATTGATTATTTAGAACGTTCAGGAAGAAATATTATGCACTTTTGATAATGGGTATGAACAGTTGAATTAATCGAAGTTTGTTTGATTTATATCAAAAATAATAAGGGAGCCTGAGCTCCCTTTGATGATGGTTAGTATGAAAATTAGAGGAAAATATTCGCTAAAACTAAACCAAAACCGATACTGAAGATCATGCTCAATAAACCCGGCAGCATAAAGCTGTGGTTAAAGATGTACTTACCGATCCGCGTTGTCCCTGTGCGGTCAAAGTCAATCGACGCAATGATCGGGCCGTAGTTCGGAATAAAGAAATATCCGTTAACCGCGACGAACACCGCAATGATGATTGCAGGTGGTAAGCCTAAGGTAATCGCAACCGGTACCAATACTGCTGTGGTGGCTCCTTGGCTATTGACCATCACCGATAGTCCAAATAGGGCAAAAGCAAAGGTCCATGGCGCAACTTCAACCAGACCAGATACCGCTTCTTTCACCATATCGCCGTGACCCGCGATGAAGGTATCACCTAGCCAAGCGATACCGAAAATGGCCACGATTGCGCGCATCCCGGCATGGAATACAGAGCCTTGAGTAATGGTATTGCCGTCCGGTTTACAAATCAGGATGATCAGGGCTGCAATGGATAGCATCACGATTTCAATCGTATGTGCCATGCCCATTGGTGAGCCATCAAAGTGCGGACGCAAGCTAGGAATCGCGCCCATAAAGACCACGATAATCGCACCAAATAGGAACAGAGAAACCGATGTTTTGGCCTGTGGCGTGATTTGAATATCTTCCACTTTCATCTCTTGTTCCATTTCTGCACGGAACTCAGGGTCTTGTAGGCGACGTTGATACTCTGGATCGTCTTTCAGCTCTTTACCGATTTTGTTGACAAAAATACAAGCACAGGCAAGGCCAAGGAAAGTACTTGGAATGGTGACGATCAATACGTTACCCAAAGTGATCCCTTGCGGTTCTAAGAAGGCCACTAATGCCACGACGGCGGCCGCGATAGGGCTAGCCACAATCGCAAACTGTGATGCGATGACTGCCATACCAAGCGGACGCTCTGGGCGAATACCACTACGACGACTGACTTCTGCGATCACGGGTAATACCGAGTAGGCTACGTGTCCAGTTCCAGCCATCATGGTAAAAAAGTAAGTGACTAATGGGGCGATGAAAGTGATATGACGAGGATTTTTGCGCAAGATGTTACTGGCGATTTTGATTAAGTAATCTAAGCCGCCGGCGGCTTGCATGGAAGCCGCCGCTGCCACCACCGCCATGATCATCAGCATCACATCAATCGGTGGACTGGTTGGACGCATACCAAACACAAAACTGAGAATGGCAAGACCAATCCCCCCCATGACACCCAGTCCGATACCACCAATCCTTGCCCCGATTAGGATACATCCTAATACGATAAGGAACTCAATTATGAACATCTTATACTCCTAAAAGATTATGGGAAAATCCGCTTTACCGCCCAGTGTTAAGCTAACGCAAGGCTGTGAATTCATAGGTTTATCTTATTTTTTAGTATCAATGGAAGGTAGCCGACGCTTTTAATTAATTACCATGATTTAGAATAAGTTTTGGCGACTTTCCATCTGGCAAAAACCAAGAAGGCTCTGAATCAGAGCCTTCTTGTAGAGTAAATCGAATTACTCGTAACGTTTTGCCTTGTATTTAGGGTACATCAAGTTGTCGACTGAGAAAATATCGTCCAACTCTTCTTCAGTGAGCAAGCCTCGCTCCAGTACGACCTCACGGACGCTTTTGCCCGTTTCGGCACAGATTTTACCAACGATGTCACCTTCATGGTGGCCGATGTAAGGGTTAAGGTAAGTAACGATGCCGATCGAGTTAAACACATAGCCTTCACAAACCTCTTTGTTGACCGTAATACCATCGACACACTTATCACGCAGGTTAACGCATGCGTTAGAAAGCAAGGAGATAGACTCAAACATCGCTTGAGCAATCACTGGCTCCATTACGTTAAGCTGTAATTGACCCGCTTCAGCGGCATAAGTAATGGTGTTGTCATTACCGAAGACTTTAAAGCACACTTGGTTAACCACTTCAGGGATAACCGGGTTAACTTTGGCCGGCATGATCGATGAACCCGCTTGTAATTCAGGCAAGTTCAGTTCATTAAAACCCGCACGAGGGCCAGAAGAGAGCAAGCGCAAATCGTTACAGATTTTCGAAAGCTTCATTGCTAAGCGTTTCAGCGCGCCATGAGTCATTACGTAAGCACCGCAGTCGGACGTCGCTTCAATTAAGTCTTCAGCAGGTACCACTTCTAGGCCAGTGACTTCGCCTAAATATTTTATTGCTAATGCTTGATAGCCTGGAGCGGTGTTTAAACCGGTGCCGATGGCCGTCGCACCAAGGTTAACTTCTAATAATAACTTAGAGGTGTATTGCAGAGCACGGATCTCTTCGTTCAGCGTCACGGCCCACGCATGGAACTCTTGACCAACGGTCATCGGTACGGCGTCTTGGAGCTGAGTACGTCCCATTTTGAGAATCTGTTTAAACTCAACGGCTTTAAGTTCAAAAGCGCCTTTGATGTACTCAATCGATTCAATCAGTTTGAGAATGCTGTTGTAAACGGCGATTCGGAATCCGGTTGGATACGCACAGTTGGTGGATTGACTTTTGTTAACGTGATCATTGGGGTTAATAAATTGGTATTGACCTTTTTCTTTACCCATCAGTTCAAGGGCTACGTTAGCAATCACTTCATTGGTGTTCATATTGACTGAAGTGCCTGCGCCACCTTGGAAAACGTCGGAAGGAAATTGATCCATACACTTGCCGGTTTCCAAAATCAGATCACACGCTTGAATAATATAGTTAGCGACATCTTTAGGGATCACGCCTTGCTCTTTATTAGCGAGCGTGGCCGCTTTTTTGGTCATGACCATGCCACGAACAAATTCAGGGACATCTGAGATCGTAACATTAGAAATATTGAAGTTTTCTATCGCCCGCAGGGTATGGATACCATAATAAGCATCAGCAGGAACATGGCGTTCGCCGAGCAGGTCTTCTTCGATGCGGGTTGCTTGGTTGGTAATAGGGGTTTCAGATAGGGTAGCCATCACAGGATCCTTAAGATAATTGTTCTGATTAGTCACACTTAGCCATCTCTGTCTTAAGAATCCGTTCACCAGAATGGTTGGCTGGGAAAATCTGTCCTGACTTCTTCGCTAATCATACTTGACCAGTAGATAAAAAATAGGAACTGGATCACCTTTCCGGTGCATAACTCCGGAGAGGTTTAGGATCTTTAGCTAAGATCTCACGGTTTGAGTGAATTGGTTTAATAGAAAGTTAAGATAT
>NZ_WXWK01000176.1:0-3508 GCF_009904835.1 Vibrio sp. V33_P6A3T137
CTTTTACCCATAACAAAAAACGCACATCTCTCACATTGATTGTAAGAGATCTCTCACAAGGCTCCTCGCTAAATCACCCATAGCAATCTAGCGAGGAGCGATAAAAAACGAGAGTTCAGTCTCACTCTAGTAAAGCCAAGCCTAACCAATCAACGTTTTTCTCGCATGACGGTCGCAAAATTTATCTAGACTAAGCTCGACAAAATCACGATCATGACTGACAAATAACGTTACGTTAAGGAAACCAAGATTATGATTTCAAAATGGGCGCAACGCTTCTATCAAATGGCCGAACTGGTTGGCTCTTGGAGTAAAGATCCGTCTACTCAAGTCGGTGCTGTGATCACCAAACAAAATCGTATTGTCTCTGTCGGCTTTAATGGTTATCCACACGGGATCTCTGACAGTGCAAATACCGACGACCGTGACATGAAATATTTAAAAACATTGCACGCTGAAGAAAATGCGATTCTGTTCGCTAAACGTGATTTGGATGGCTGTGAAATTTATGTCACTCATTTTCCGTGCCCAAATTGCGCAGCAAAAATCATTCAAACTGGTATTTCTGCTGTGCATTGCCCTGAACAGTCTGACGATTTTCTTTCTCGTTGGGGCGACAAAATAAAAGTTAGCCAAGATATGTTTTTACAAGCAGGGGTAAAAGTAAACTGGTTACCTTTAAATGAGCTCAAACCGATCAGCCAGATCCCACCAGCGAATCTCTAATTAATACCACCAGTAACCACTTAAGAGTGCCTTGTCTGGTAACCACCGTTCATTCACAAGCAGGTAGGTAAAAATTAACCTACCTGCTTGTGAATAACCCTAATCAATTAAGGATTATTTTCAGATCGCGAACACATTCAAACCACATGGATTAAATCACGCTCATTAATACGGATTAACCTGCTGAATAAATAGGTATTTTCGATTGAAATCACAAAAATTAAGTAACTCATTTTTCTTTTTCAAACACAACTATGATTTCAATGCATATCCTCACGAAATAAGTGACATTAATTAAAATTGTCAATACCGATTTAACCCTTAAAAACTCCGCTAAAACACCAGAAAGCAGTAGAACTACAGCCTAATATATGGCCATTAATTTTACTAGCAGAATAACCGCTCAAGATTTACAATCCAGACACAATCCAATAACAAGCTAGCTCAATACTAAACACAATACAAATTGTGATGGTTGAGCACGTGATGCTTATCGCTTGCGGTGACATCACGTTTAACCCTACGTGAAAGGTCTTAAGTCAACATGAGCCCAGAAAAACATCGCCTCGATTGGCAAATTAGCCAAACCATCGCTGAATCTATGTCGCCTCTGATTGGCAAACTTTACCGACAAGCAGGTGTAGAAATTTTATTGTTTGGTAAAACGCTGATCAATGCGACCACGATTGACATCATCAAAGCTCATAAAATTGCGAGTCGCTATATCGGAGAATCTTTATCTCTTGAACAAACCATACCTTTGCTCACTTCACTGGCAGAGATGACCCTATCACCTTGTAAAATCGATATTGGCCAATTAGCGCATCGTTATTGGCAACATCATGATGACGCCGATGCTATGCAAGATTACTTGCATACGGCACTTGTTGAAGCCGTGAACGGCGAACCCATGAATCAACCTAAAGATGTTGTGCTTTATGGTTTCGGTCGTATTGGCCGTTTATTGGCTCGTTTATTAATAGAAAAAAGTGGTCCGGGTTACCCATTACGCTTACGTGCAATTGTCGTTCGTGGCGGTAAAGACGGAGATTTGGAAAAGCGAGCCAATCTATTAAGACGAGATTCCGTCCATGGCCAGTTCAACGGGAGTATTATTATCGATAGTGAACGCAAGGCACTGATTGCTAACGGTAACTATATTCAAATGATCTATGCTGACTCACCGCAAGAGGTCGATTATAGCCACTATGGTATTGACGATGCGCTTGTCGTTGATAACACCGGTGTGTGGCGCGACAGTGAAGGGTTGAGCCGTCATCTAGCTTCTCCGGGTGCGAGTAAAGTGCTGCTCACCGCCCCCGGTAAAGGCGATATTAAAAATGTGGTTTTTGGGGTGAATGAATCGGTGATTAGCGCTGATGATACGATCATATCCGCAGCAAGTTGTACGACCAACGCAATTACGCCCATTCTTAAAGCGATGCACGATCAATATGGTGTGCTATCTGGGCATATTGAAACCGTTCATTCTTATACCAACGATCAGAATTTGATTGATAACTTCCACAAAGGTGAACGTCGTGGCCGATCGGCCTCTCTGAATATGGTGCTGACCTCGACAGGTGCAGCGAAAGCCGTCGCCAAAGCGTTACCGGAGCTAGCAGGAAAATTAACTGGGAATTCGATTCGCGTACCGACACCCAATGTGTCCATGGTGGTTGCTAACTTAAATCTAGCCAAAGAAGCCGATAAAGCCTCGTTAAACCACTATTTAAGACAAATTGCTACTCACTCCCCTCTTTCAGCGCAAGTTGACTATACCGATTCAACTGAAATCGTTTCGAGCGATTTAGTCGGTTCACGTCATGCTGGCGTCGTTGATGGTGCTGCAACGATCGCCCAAGGCAATCGCTGCGTTTTATATGTCTGGTACGACAATGAATTTGGTTACAGTTGCCAAGTCATTCACTGCATGGAACAAATGATGGGGGTACGTTACAAAACGTATCCTCAATAATCGAAACCGACTCCACAACACAATAATAATAAACCGAATGTGCTGAGCGAAAGGCGGAAAGAGTGACGACGCTTTTATATTATTGGGTAGCCAATAATGTTCAGGACAGATGGATCCATCATCCCCCCTTGCCGCTTATCACGACCGATAGGCGGCTTTTTTGTTTTGGTCCACTAGCGATACTCTGCTCTCGGGTTACGGCTAACTAATATAATTTATAGTTATTAATCAAAGTCAATCAATACATTGACATAAATACAATTCAGGCTTTCATTGATAGAAAAAGGATAATAGATCAGGAATTATGATTAAGAGATAATCAGAGTGCAGCATTATTAATAAGTTAACACTATACATAACCTCGATTAAGACAATCCCATACAAAAAAGTACACAAACACAATAGCGATGTTCTTGGCTGTGAGTAATAATACTCGCTGAATATTATCTGTATTACAGTAGTGGTAATTCGTGTGCGATTAAAATTAGCCTCGGCAGCTCATGCTCAAAGCCAAAAACATAAATTGAGAGATATCAGTAAGTTTATTCTTAGATCTTATCTCTATCCCCGTCATTTCCAAAAGATGGTAAACTTATTCCATCATGAGCGTCGGCAACATATTTTTATTCGCCAGCCAAATTATATCATGAAATGTATGATTCCATTTCTACATATTGGTTTAAGTAAAAGTGATGTCATACAGTTGCTCAATGACCACCATTCATGGCTAGAAGCTACTTTTTCTCGTGCCGCTATTCTTAAAATACATACTGATAAATTATATTTAGGCAGTATCCATATTGA
>NZ_WXWK01000018.1:0-3492 GCF_009904835.1 Vibrio sp. V33_P6A3T137
GAATTAAATATCATGGCGAGACCAACATATAAAATCGAAAAACTAAAGGGTGAATGTAGCGTCTATAGAAAGCTAGCAGAGAAGGTGCTAGGCGATAATGATGTTAAAAAAACGAAGCAGATTGAAATAGCTAAACAGTCTTTAGTGGTTGCTGCTAATAATATCATTAGTGTCTTTTATATGGAGTTAGTTCAGGCTTACTACGTTGAGGCTGAAATGGATATGCCGGAAAGTGAGCGTTCTGAATATGCTCTAAACCATTGGCTCAATTCATATGATTTACCTTTCTCTATTGAGTCTTATGAGTCTTACACTCCATTGGTTTGTTTATGCCTGTCTCTTGAAATGGACCTCCTTGATATATCGGACTTTACTGGGTTTGACTATAACCTTGCTGAGAATAAGAAAAGTAGCTACCAGAAGTTAATTGAACGTTCTTATCAAGACCTTCTTGTACCTGTTTATATGTTATCTCTAGTTGATTCCTTTTCTCTCATGTATTTAAAGGCGGAGCATTTGTTTGAGTCAGGAGGGAATGGACACGAATATGAAAGTATCGTAGCTGAATTAACTTCTACTCTTGAAAGCATTCGCGAGATAGCTGAGCTTTTAGACCCAATCACAGGTTTATACTCGGAAGTTTTGGCTGAGAAGAAAAAATTAATCAGCAAGGTAAGAGCTGCAAGTGTACAGAAAAGGCATGACAAAAACATTCCATTATATGAAACGGAAATGCTAGAGCTAGAGGTTGTTTTTAAGTTGATGTTCGAGTATTTAAAAGCTGATGAGGAGCCAAAGTCATATGTAGGTGTTATCAATGCATGTGATTTTTTTGTTAATGGATGTTACTATGTTGATGATTTGGCAACCAAGACGAAGATGCTAGCTGGCATTGAAAGATTCAAAGAATTTAAACCTAGCTCGTCGCATAAAACTACCCTCCGGCTTAGTAAGCGTGTACTTGATAAAACGGATTCCACAGTCTATAAACAGCTATTTACTCAAGTATCGCGTAGATTCTATAAGGAAAAGGCGGAGTGTTAGCAAGGATATACTTTTAAAAAAAGCTGATTTTGTACTTACGTGTTCGATTCTAGAAAATCAATATTATAGGGGTTACCGATAAATAACATAGGTAATCCTGAATGCAGACTTTAATGCTTACCGCAGAATCTTTAGCTTCTCACCCCGTAGTGTTACCGGGTGAGAAGGCTATTACATACCGTCGAGAAGGGACTCGTAATCAATACGTTACTTTTTCGTCAACCATGATCTCTTTTAGCATATCAAAGACATTCAAACGTCAGCGTTTTAAAGAAGTAATCGGACACTGGCCTGAAATGAGCATCAGTATGTTCGATAAACTAGCTCGTCAACGTTTGTCTGACATTGAGATGGGGCAGTGGACTAAGACCGGAAAGGTTCGTCTTGGTGATTTTTTTATCGATTATGTTTTTCCTCAAATGCAAAGCCATAACCGAGATATTAAAAGCGTAAAAACTCGTTGGCGACGTATAATGCCTAGTTTTGCCCATCGACCTCTCTGTGACGTAACGCGTATGGAGATTGAGAGTTTTTTAGTTAAGTTATCTGAATCTGTTACTGGTGCGACTGTAAACCGTCACCTATCTTTATTATCCCGAATCTTTTCTGCTGCTGTTTCATTGGACATGCTAGCCAAGAACCCGTGTTGCGGGATCAAAAAGTGGGCAGAGAACAACATTCGACATCGAGTACTTAATCAGTCTGAGATGGATTTATACGTGCTGGAAGCATCGAAAATTGATACGCCTCAGTCTAGGGCTTTACTTTTGAGTTTATTTCTTGGTTTGAGGATCGGTAACGTGATCTCAATAACTAAAAGTATGGTTGATTTGCCATCAGCGAAGTTATATTTACCTTTAACTAAAAGTGGTAAAGCGCACACGGTATCTCTAAATGATGCGGCATTGCTAATTTTGCGCCGTTCTTTGGCTACTTCAACGAACAACTGGGTATTTCCTTCTTATATAAATGATGGAGAGCATATTGCGTATCCTAGAAGCTGTCATGAAAAGCTCAAGGCTAAGGTATTGCAGAAATTCCCTTCAGCTTCGTCGTTTAATATACATGATTTGCGCCGTACTTATGCCAGTCGTCTTTTGACGCAAACTGGTGACGCGAGACTGGTGCAGATGAGCTTATTCCACCAATCTATGGCGACAACTGAGCGTTATGCATTTCACCAATCATCAACGTTATTGCAAGCGAGTCAGGCGACTGCCTCCTCTATGTTATCACCCGAAGCCTTCGCTTTATTAGAAGGAGATGTGTAATGGACGATGTAATCTTAACGAAGAGTGATCTTGCCAAGCGACAGAAGCGAAGTTTAGAGTCTATTACTACGGCTTGCTCTCGAAACCCTTCAGCAGTACCTCCATTTTTTAAGTTAGGTAATAATAGAAATAGCCCGATACGCTTCCGTTTGTCTGACGTAATCGAATGGGAAGCTGAAATGGCAGGCCAGCAGAAACTCGTTGCTTCGTCGTATAGCCAAAAAATGAATCCTAAGTGGAATATTTAATTTGATAAAATTGACGACCGATAAGGGCATTGTGTGTAGCACAATGCCCTTATCGGTCTTTGTTTACTGGTGTTTTCAATCTAGGGACGGGTAGAGCAGATAAATTACTCTTTTTGTACTTAGTAGCCGACGCTTTCTCTAATTGAGATGATTCATCTACAGCAGATGTGCTGTGAAGCGAGCCCTTATTGTGGCTTAGTATTTTCTTCTTATTGGAGTGTGTATTATGCAAAAACCTATCTTTGTTTCTACAACAAACGGCGTTAAAAACGTCAGTCTTTCAAGCAGCATCATTTATGACGATGGTTTTACTCTTGCTTTAGATCCTAAATGCAATGCGATTTGTTTTGAGAAGGGCGATGATTCGTTGGCATTGTTTGAACGACTAAAAAAGGTGGTTAAGCCTACTAAAGGTCATTCCATCATTCTTGATAATGGGAGTTTCATCGATCCTTCCGTTATCGCTGAGATTTTTATTTCGCCAAAGAGTTCGAACCTTCTCATCACTGGAACTAATGGAAAGTTACTCTACATGTTTAAAACGACAGATTTTAGTCGTCTCGATTTTCTGCTTGATGAGCTATCCAAGCGCATGATGGTTATAGGTGATGGGGAACCAGTTACGCCTATTGAATGGGCTGATTTTAAGTAGCGCCCTTCTATACATCTTACTTTAGTGGCGCTGTTATAGCGCCGTTATTGTATCTGGAGTTTTAAGTATGAGTTATCTAGAAAACAAATTAGACGCCGGGGTTGAGCGTATTGGGCTAGCTAGTTACGGAACGGATGATATTGATGCGGAGGTGAGCTTCAATGATTGGGAGCTTCCTACTGCTGAGCCTTCTAAAACAAGATCAGATAATCGGTCTCAAAAGGTGTCAATATTTGAGCAGCCAATTATCAGTATTGATACGGAGTACACATTATCT
>NZ_WXWK01000158.1:0-3488 GCF_009904835.1 Vibrio sp. V33_P6A3T137
ATGTTTTCACTAGACATTATATTGAGCTCTTTTTTAGAAAAATAATGAACCACATCATAGCGTAAGTCTTTTATCGCTTTCTACCGAAAGCATTCATCGTATTCGTTACCGTAATGGTTGCTAATACAAAGCATTTTGAAATCGCTGGATGCTTTTGTAATTAACAAATCCATCGTTTTCATAAATAGTTGAGGGATTATAGAGTTTAAAAAGATTTTTTAAAATCAGTGGCAGAACGGGCCGAGGAGCACTATGGTAAAAAAGTAACAACAATAACGATTCAATGAACTCCTTTGCTTGCCAATCAAAGACTGAGGTTTTTGCCTCAGTCTTTCTCTTTGTGCTTAAACAGCATCGCTATACTAACGGTTTAATATTACTTAAGTTTAGAAAGCGTAGCTGGCTTGCACACCGACTAACCATACGTGTCCGGTCACTTCTCCAGCAAACGCGCCGCCAATCGCTGCGGCTGGGTCGTCGGATCCATCGCGAGGCTCATACAGCGAAGCTTTTTTAGCAAAAATATAGGTAAAGCCAGCATCAAGGGTCAGTTGTTTCGTGGCTCGATAGCCCGCACCAATACTTAACCAAGTACGATCGGTTTCTGGAATGGTCGCTGTGCGATATTTTGTACTTACTGCGGATAAGTCATAGGCAATGCCTGCACGTAGGGTCAAATCTTGATCCCAAGCGTAGCTGGTCCCTAACGCAAAACGGTAGTTATCTTTCCAGTTTTCTAACTTAATCAAGTCATTAGGAGTGCCATCATGAAAGTTAGCCACCAATTGATCAAAGCTACTCCAATCCGTCCAATTAATACTACTGTGCAATGCCCATTGTTCGGTTAATTGGTGAAAGCTAGCTAGCTCTGCCGTCGCTGGTAAAGTCACAGCGAGTTGCCCCGGTTTGTGTTTTCCGTATGGGATCCCTTCAGCATGACCATCAAAGTCCATCACGACTTGTGATTTATAGGTAAAAGCCACTCGATGATTTGGGTTGATTTGCCAAGCGGTACCAGCCTGCCAGCCCCAACTGGTATCGTCCCCTTCCATATATTTTAAAATAGTTCCTTGAGGTGCCTTTATTGGGTTTGTTCCATCCATTCCAACGATATTTTTTTCCGGCACACTGGCCCCAAAATGACCTTCACCGATCACATAGCGTACACCAGCCCCGACACTGACTGCGTCGGTCAGTTGATAGCCGAGGTTAACGTTCGCTTCGGCGGTGATGATTTTCGCCTGATCGCCAAAATGGCTGGCAGCAAAGTTAGGTAGCTCGGTTTCCATGCCATAATTGGTGCCGAAAGCTAAACCTAAAAAGGTCCGGTCATTCAATTGATGAGAGAAATAGGCATTTGGAACGATAGCGTCATGGGCGAAATCTTTTGCCGTCGCGCTAGTTTGCCCAAGATTCGGGTGGGTTACTGTGCCATTGACATCAATATTGGGATTGACGTAAATCGCACCAGCAGAAAATTGCGTGCCAGGCAGGTAGGTTAGCATCGCAGGGTTACGCCATTGTGAGCCAGCATTGTCAGCCATGGCTGCTTCACCCGCGTACGCTCGACCAAGGCCCGTCGCTGAGTATTCTGCTAGTTGAAATCCCGCAGCTTGAGCGTAGGTTGGTAGTCCCATTAAGCCGAACGCAACGGCTATCGATAACGTTTTTTGATTATTGTTCATGGTTATGTTCGCTGAAATGGTTAGTCAATAGTGGCGAAAAGTGTAAAGAGAGCGAGTCGCCTTAACAAATAAAAACAATAAATTATCAATATTTAGAGTTTTATATCGACTTTCTATTATTAACTTGCCTATTAATCTGGTTTGTGTTCTGGTGGGGTGAAAGTTCAGCGAACAGATGTAGGATGTAACTGCCCTTTTTAAGCACAGCTGTAAGCTTAAAAGAGCGCCAGTGAGGTGAATAAATAAAAAAAGGGCTGATGATTCAGCCCATTAAGATACGTGTTTAAATTAAACCAAACTTAGAAGCTACGGCTATATTGTAAGCCGACTAAGATTGCATCCGCTTTGGTGGTACCAGAAATGGAGGATAAGTATTCTGGTTGCCCTGGAGCGCCAAAGAATGGATTTTTCGTTTGTTCATTAACTTCAACATCTTTACCCATCAAATAAGTAAAACCAAAGTCGAAATTAGATTTGTCATCAATCTGGTAAGTAAAGCCCGCTGATAACCATTGACGATCGGAATCCGGTACTGAAATTGAGGTGATTTTATCTTGCGCACTGGTGTCATACATATAGCCTGCACGCAGTGTCCAGTCGCGGTTTAAGAAGTAAGTACCACCAATAGAGTAGTGCCAACCATCTTTCCACTCATAAGGTTTAACATCAATACTTTGATTTTTAAATTCCAGTTTATCAAAAGCGCTCCAGCCAATGTATTGCACACTATAGTGGACAGCAAAGGCGGTATTGTCTATGCGATGGTAACCGGAAAACTCGGCCATATCTGGTAACGGTAATTTGACTTCTTTATCGCCATCTTTAGCGGTAATGGTTGGGCTATAACGATAAGAAAGGCCAAAGCGGTTATTCTCATCCAATTCGTAAACGGTACCGACATTAAAGCCAACCCCAAAACCGTCGGCTTTATCGATATCAACGACGTCACAGCTACGTCCAGCATTGGTTAAAACACCACATAATCCTTGACTAGCGCTGCGCTTCAGTGTGCCTTGACCATAAATCAGATCCAGCCCTGCACCGATACTCCATTGATCGTTGACACGGTAAGAACCTGAAACCCCAAAGTTTGCACTGAGAATTTCTGTTTCACCGCCATATTCACCACCAGCGTAGTTGGAGCCAAAATCGGTACGAGTACCAAAGTTAGAATAAGCATTTACTCCCCAAGCGAATTGCTCGTTGACTGGGACGATCAAATGGATGTTAGGGGCAATAGAAGTGCCGCCAGCATCATTGTAATCAGCATTTACTGAAGGGGTGGCAACACTGGTATAAGTGGCATTTTTAACTTTAATGTCAGTCATGATGGCTTCAAAACCGAGTGAGAGCTCCATTTTATCAAAGAGAGCCATCGCGGCAGGGTTACGTGACATTACGGCGGCGTTATCGGCAATCACGGCATCACCAGCAAACGCACGGCCAAGGCCCGTTGCTGATTGAGCGTTAAGCTGAAAGCCAGCGGCCATAGCTTGTTGAGTAGCGAGAGAGATGGTCACAGCAAGCAGTGACTTTTTAAACAGACGCGTCTTGTTCATGGTGCTTTTTCCTTGTTATATCGCCTCTAATGGGCGTTGTGTTGAGCAAAAGCTCAGTGGCTGGCTGATACTAGTCGCAAGTATAGGAGATAGAAATCCGACCATTGTCTAAGGCGCGATTAAATCTTTAAAATTGCTAGCAATTTGGCATTAAATTGTAAATAAAAAGTTAAAAGTAGAGTTTTGGCTCTATTAAAATAGCGCTTATTTGGCTGTTGCTGCCTTGTGTTGCACAAGGTGATAA
>NZ_WXWK01000084.1:0-3413 GCF_009904835.1 Vibrio sp. V33_P6A3T137
ACATTAATATTTCCATTTAGTTATATTTACAATGTGGTCAATAATGACAATTATCATTGACTGTAAAAACCTATGACAAAATATACCCAAACAACTTGGAGTTGCAGGTAGGCGACAAGTGAGTTCATCCCCATGAGCACACTACAGTGATTGGGATGAACGAACGTAAGACAAACTATTTTGTGTAATAGATTCCATCTCTTGATCCATTCTTAAAAACGAGTTTATCTTGAACCACCCTACAAGTTGCTTTTATCAAAATAGGATATTTAGATTTTCTATACTAGGATGAAAATCATCAATGATATTTGTCTGGACTCTACGTAATGAAAAATCGCCTATTTCATTCGCTAAGCTTGGTGGTGTTTCTAGCATTTCTAGTACTCACGAGTTTTTATGCTTGGCAAGATAGTCGTAGAGTTAAACACTTTATCCAACACTATGAATTACCTTCGATAGGTATGGCATTAGCGGCAAGCGTCGATAGAACAGCTGGCGAATATCATCGAATTAGTGGTGAACTACAGCATAATAATTTTATACGTGACTGGATTCTAGCTGGCGAACAAGATATTGATATATTACGGACTTTCTTACGTGACATTAGTCTACGATTTCGTTTAGCGGATGCTAGCATGGTCAGTGATCGTTCCGAGACTTACTACTCAGATGATCAGCGAATCATAAAACTTGACCCCAATAATGTATCACGAGATGGATGGTATTATCTTTATCGTGAAACCTTACGAGATATCAATATAGATACATGGTATTACGCTGAAGAAGATAAGTTGCACATATGGGTTAATGCTCCTCTTTTTGATCACAATGGCGAATTTCTCGGTCTTACTGGTGTGGGAGTCGATACCGAAGATTTTAGTAATCTGCTGATGACTTATGCCCGCCTTAAAGGTTTTGACGTTTATCTAGCACGATTAGATGGTCAACTGGTTTATGCAAGAAACCGACAGTTATTAGCGGACCAGCTTAACTTAAGCGATCTGTGGGATATAGAGTTCAACTTTCTTGATAAAAATAAAGATGGCACAGTATTGAGTTTTGCTAATAAAGACAATTCAGAGGTATTCCTCTGGATACGCTTTATGGATACTTGGAATACTTGGTTAGTGGTAGAAAAATCTGCCGAATCCATTCAGTCTCGCATCAATGAAAGTTTAAAAAGTAGTGCACTTCTGGGTGGCTCTCTTAGCCTATTACTATTTTTAGTGATTTTTGCTTCTATTATGCTTGCACGGCACAAAGTAGATGAGAAGACACTCCATCTTGAATATCAAGCAGGTACTGATTGCCTAACGGGGCTGTTTAATCGCGCATACCTATCAGGGCTTATTCAATTAGAATTAACTCGATTACGTAAGGTAGAAGGTGTCTCTGCAATCTTACTGATTGATATCGATTATTTTAAAAGAATTAACGATACATACGGACACCCAATCGGTGATCAAGTACTTTGTTGCGTTGCTCATAGCTTAAATCAAAATATTCGAGAAGGTGATGCGGTCGCGCGGTTTGGTGGTGAGGAGTTTATGGTACTGCTGCCGAATATTTCATTACAAGATGCCGTAGAACATGCAGAAAAGCTGCGTTTAGCCGTTAGTGAACTGACCTTTCCATGCCTTCCACAAGAGGTGAGTATTACGGTAAGCATCGGGATTTCATTGTTAGATATAACTAAAGATAATCCAATAGAGACGGCTTATTTTGATGCGGATAGAGCATTGTATCGTGCAAAATCTTCGGGGCGCAATCGTGTAGTATGCTCATGAACAGTCCGAGTGTTTATGCTTAAGTGGCTTAACGACACTATCCAAACCTTCGATTTTTAATGCCAGACACAGCTGAAGCAGTTGGCCTAATTCCCCTTCGGGAAAACCTTTGTTGGCGAACCACAGTAGGTACTCTTCAGGTAAATCGATCAAAACCCTACCAGCATATTTGCCAAAAGGCATGGGCATTCTGGCGAGTTTGAGTAGGTTTTCTTTTTCTAACATGATGTCACTTAGGCTCGGTGGGTCATTGGAATTGACAGCATACAAAAAGTCTCCCGAGCAGAGCAAGTGCTGTGGGAGACTGATAGCTTTATTAGTGGTTCTTAACCACGTAAAATCATTTGCTCACGTTCAGGCCCCACCGAAATCATCGATACCGGCACTTGTAGGAGCTCTTCAATCCGTAGTACGTACTTTTGAGCCGCAAGAGGCAGGCTTTCAAAAGTGCGACAACCGGTAATGTCTTCTTGCCAGCTTTCCATTTGCTCATACATAGGCGCCAGAGCTGCCGTTTGTGGCCAAATCGGGTTTTCGCTGTGATGACCTTGATAGCCGACACAAATTTTCAGATCAGATAAGCCAGTTAAGCAGTCAATTTTGGTCAAAGCGACTTCGGTTGCCGCTTGTAGCTCAACCCCATTACGGGTTGCTACGGCATCAAAATAGCCCATATCACGTGGACGGCCAGTAGTGGCGCCAAACTCGTTGGCTTTTTCACGAAACGCATCTTGCTCTTCCATCGCGGTGATCAAGGTGCCAGTGCCAACCGATGAGCTAAAGGCTTTCGCCACGGCAATCACTCGCTCTGGACGCAATGCGGGTAAACCACCGCCCAAACCTGCGTAAGCAGAAGTCACATGAGAAGACGTTGTCCATGGGTATTCGCCGTACACTAAATCTCGGCCAGCGCCCAACTGGGCTTCAAACAACAAGTTTCCGCCTTGGGCTTGAATCGCTTTTAGCGGTACGGTGACATTACACACCGATGCTAACCATGGCTGAGCAACCTCTAGTAGCCATGCTGCCATTTCCGCCGCGCTTTGGGTAAATTCAAAACTTGGGTAAAGGGCTTTGAGTTGGGGCAATTTCCAATCTAGCCAAAATTGAATACGTTCTTGTAACACTTCAGGTTGCTTTAACCAGCCAACTAAGATGCCTTTTTTCATCACTCGGTCACCATAAGCCGGAGCAATGCCTTGACGAGTAGAGCCGTAGGCTCGATCGCCTAAACGTGCTTCTTCTAAACTGTCTTCTAAAGCATGGAGAGGCAAACACAAAGTCGCACGATCGGAAATCGCCATGCGTAGCGATACGCCTGATTGCTCAACTTCCGCCATCTCTTTTGACAATAACTCAGGGCTTATCACCATACCTGGGCCAAGTACCGCCAAACAATCTGGATTAAACACGCCACTCGGCAATTGGTGTAATTTAAACGTTCCGAATTCATTAACTACGGTGTGACCGGCGTTATTTCCGCCTTGAAAACGAACACTGGCTGAAGCTTGATCGGCAAGATAATCAACAATCCGACCTTTACCTTCATCACCCCAGTTAGCACCAACAACAACAATCGACGACATGAGTTACTCTCCTTAAAAGCAAGTGCCACCATCCTATGCC
>NZ_WXWK01000085.1:0-3360 GCF_009904835.1 Vibrio sp. V33_P6A3T137
GTTATAGAGCATAATGATAAGCTCTCACAGTTAAATTTTAAAGTTGTATGGTGGCTTGGTGCGCAGATCGTTGGCTGTCTTGGTTACATAGCGTTAGCAAAAATTTTTGCTAACAAAATAACCCCAAAGATTCGAAACAAGTTAATTGCATTCTTTACTGGTGAAGCGAATAGTAAAAGTTAAATCAACTAATCTATTCATATAGTAAAAACAGACCAAACAGCAAATCTTTCTTGCTGTGATTGGGGAGCGCCTCAAGTTAAAAAAGGAGCATAGCTGAGTCAGTGCAGATTTCGCTGACTCGAAAGTAAAAAATCGATTTACGATAACCAAAACTATTCTACTTACACCAAGATTTATTGATTAAATAGTTGAATGTAAGACCAAATGCTCATGGCAACAACTCCTTTACATCACAGCCCAAAGTCTCCGCAATCTGATACAACTTCTCAACCGTGATATTGACTTCACCGCGCTCAATGCGTCCAACATAACTTCTATCTATCTCTGCGAACAACGCGAGTTTATCTTGAGTTAACCCTTTGGATTTCCTCATTTTTGCAATGCGTTTGCCCACAAGTACTGCAAGCTTCTTGTTCATGTTTTTTATTTATGAAATTAATTTGCTGAACAATTACACACTTGCGGCATATAACTCCACGGATTATAATCCTCAAAATCATCAATAAAGGCCATTTTTTGAACACATGAAGGTAAAGATCAGAAAAGAGTTATTTCTCGCCATTTATTACAATGAACATTTCTCTGCCAATGACTTAAAGTCCTTTCCAATAGACTGTGATGAGAAAGAATACTTATCAGATGAATACGTCGAAAAAAAATTGAAGGAAATGTCGCTTATCGGCGCAGTCCTGTCGTGCGGTTTCGATAAGCATGGAGATGAGTTGTTTTCCAAAGGTTTTATGTTTAACCATACCGACTGGGAGGTCGTGGATTACGACAACTACAGTGAGGATTCCAATTACCTTTCTCTCAAAAAAGAAAGTCTCTTGACGATTTTGCAAGATAAACAGTCAGAGCTGTCAGAGTCCAATTCTCTTAATCAAAGGGCATGGAAGCATTTCAATCGGTTGTGTGCGCAATACTCCGAGCTTAGGCCATGCATAGAGCAATACATCTCAGAACATGACAATCGTAGATTGGATATCAAAGCCGAAATGCTGGCAGTAGAAAATGCAATTAATCTCTACAAAAACACAGCCCAACTAGAAGAAAGTGGGAGCTAATTTGCACAATCCTATACTTTACGTACATGCCACAAATAACAACATGCTCGTGGGGCAGTTTGTTCAACGGTCGAAGAACAACTTGTCATTTTCATATTCTGAACAATGGTTAGCATATCATTCATCCTTTCCGATCTCGTTGAGCCTACCGTTAAGAATGGGAGAAAATTCATCATTTAATGTATTGAATTTTATGAATAATCTTCTTCCTGATTTAATGGAAGAACGATTAAGCCTTGCTCACTCAATGGGAGTGCAATCCAACGATGTATTCACCTTACTCTCAAAAGTTGGTCATGATTGCACGGGCGGCATTTCATTTACTGAGAGTAGGGAGCCGCCAAATATAGGGTGGAAATATCGAGAGATCTCGGCAAGTGAATTAAATGAACTCGTTACTCAGCGTAAGTCATTTCTTCCATTTTTTGGTGACTACAGGCCATGTGTATCTGGTACACAAAGAAAAACCACGCTGATGAAAACAAATGGAAGGTGGTATGTCCCACAGGGAACCGCGTTCAGTAGCCACATAGTTAAGTATCCGATGGATGTTATTACCCAAAGTAACTCCGTGCTAGATATGAGTAGCAGCATTGAGAATGAATTCATATGTGCTCAAATAGCGAAGGAACTTGGTTTTAAAGCCCCCGACATTGAGATAATAACCGCAGAATCAGGAGCTAAAGCCCTTGCAGTAAAACGGTTCGACCGATGTTTTGGTGACGGAGTTGTGACTCGTAGACACCAAGAAGATTTCTGTCAGATTTTTGGTGTACCTGAACATCAAAAATATCAATCGGAGAACAACCTAGGTGTCTCCAAAATTGTTGATGTTTTAAGTCTCTCTGCGCAAAGCAAGGCGAACAATCATGACTTTTTTAAGTTCATGATTTTACAATGCCTTCTTGGTGCCACTGACGGGCATCTCAAGAATTTTTCCGTGCATATTGCTCCTGGCGGACACTATCAACTTGCACCGTTCTACGATTTGCTATCGGCTTACCCCGCTGTCAGTTCTACAGGGTTAAATAAGCGCAAGCTAAAACTAGCTATGGGACTGAAAGCATCACGAGGGTACAAATATCATATCAACAAAATTTGCTTACGCCATATAGAGCAGACAGCGAGTCAGTTCGGTATCAGTAATGCTGAATGCCATGAAATCGTCTATGCCTTTCTCGCTCAATTTAGTAGCGCACTGAGTTCTATAGACAAAAGATTCCCTGGACAGGAGTTCGCGTTGGTAAAGGATGCAATATTTCAACATGCCACTGAAATCGTTGAAAAGTTAAACAGAACAATTAAGTAAACATCTGGGGTAATAATTGTTGCTCATGTTGTAAACATACTCGTTAGCAGTGAGGGAAAATATGGCTGAAACCACGACCAATGGAAGTAACACGACTCTTGATTTGAAGCAGTCTTTCGCGCTGTTAAGTGTCGATAAGAATGGAATCGTAACGATGAAATTTGGAGATGAGGTAACGTTTTTTATGAATGACAAATGCTCAGCAATCACGGCCGATTTATTAAAAGTGATTGCATCAATAAAAAATGGGAGTATCCAGCAATGAAGCGCGAAAAAGAAAAGATCCGTGGACTAACAGAAACTTCGTGTGAGAACCACTTCTGTTGATTGCTCCTTCCCAAGAAATGAAAAAAGAATTAGATGTGATCGTCGGTGATTATTCAGTCGATTTAGATGGCGACTATTAGGAGTGAGGATGGTATGAAAGCAAAAATCGCCATTCTATCAGAAGATCTTGCTCGCAATCATATAAATCGGATTGCACAAGAAAAGGTGACATCTGAAGAACCTTACCCTCAATTTTTGTTTGAGTCACTGGCTGCGCTTTCACAACTATTTTCGAACTAAAATGTTGAGCTGCTGAATTTGATTGTTCGCGAAAAACCAAACAACACTCTAAGGCGAGGGCAATACTTACAATTCGGAGAGATTACAACCAATATAAAAACATACGCAAGAGAAATACACCCCACCATTAACATTCATAAAATAAATAACAACTACCTCCTATGATAGTTGATATTTATATAATTTACATTTTCTTTGAAAGACCTTCAAGAATTTAGTTCTAACTCCCCTCTCTCT
>NZ_WXWK01000092.1:0-3339 GCF_009904835.1 Vibrio sp. V33_P6A3T137
TTATTCGCCGCGATGCAAGTCCGCTATCAAGCGGACTTTCTTTTGTCATCAATTCAATAATCAACAAAATATGTAATAACAAAACTATTATTAGCATTAATCGTTTGCGTAATCGCTAACCCTCTCCGAAGCTATTTTTGAGGGTGTTATCACACATTCACCATTGCTATAGTTTGAGTTAGTTAAATTAATCCAGCCATTATCGGTAAAGCGTTGTTCATTTTTCATCGTGAAAATCAGCGTAGCGCGACTGACCCGGCTTGGGCCAACTGCAAGAGGATCACACAAATAATGGATATGAATATGGTTGATATTATGGGCTATGCAGCCTCTATCATGGTGGCTATTTCCCTAACGATGAAAGACATCGTAAAACTTCGCGTACTTAACTTTATTGGTTGTAGCTTATTTGTCGGCTATGGACTGATGATCGATGCTTGGCCAGTGGTCGCAACCAACGCCTTCATCGCTTGTGTTAATGTCTACTTTTTAGCTCGGATGCAACAAGCAAAAAAGAGTGAAGGCGTACAGAACGCCGCTTAAACTCTGTAACCAATAAAAACCACGCGTCGGAAAATAACAGACTCTGGACGCGTGGTTTATCTTCACTAGTTTAAGGCTAGTTTATCCATCAGCAATATCGATTTAATCCTCTTCGTGATGCTCAGCCGCCCATGATTGAGCGCACTTCACCGCACGTTTCCAACCTTTATAACGACGTTGACGTTTTTCTTCATCGTGATGTGGCATAAAGGAGCGATCAATTTCTGCTTTATTTTTCAGCTCATCCAAACTATCCCAGAAACCAACCGCGATACCGGCTAAATAAGCCGCACCCAACGCCGTCACCTCGGTCACTTTTGGACGATGAACTTCAGTATCCAACACATCAGATTGGAACTGCATTAAGAAGTTATTGGCGACAGCCCCGCCATCAACGCGCAGTGCCGCTAGCTTAATCCCTGAATCTGCTTGCATCGCATCCAAAACATCTCGGGTCTGATAAGCAATACTTTCTAATGTCGCACGAATGATATGGTTCGAATTCACACCACGCGTTAAACCGACAATAGTACCGCGAGCGTAAGCATCCCAATAAGGCGCTCCTAGCCCAGTAAAGGCCGGCACGACATAGACGCCATTAGCAGTATCGACTTTAGTAGCAAAGTATTCTGAATCGTGAGCGTCGGAAATTAATTTTAGTTCATCGCGTAACCACTGAATCGATGCGCCCCCCATGAATACCGCACCTTCGAGCGCATAACTTGGTTCACCTTTCGGCCCACAGGCTAACGTCGTCAAAAGACCATTTTTTGAAGTCACTTTTTCTTTGCCGGTATTCATCAACAAAAAGCAGCCCGTACCATAAGTGTTTTTTGCTTGCCCCGCTTCGACACACATTTGACCGTAAAGCGCCGCCTGTTGATCTCCGGCAATCCCCGCGATAGGAATACGGGTTCCGCCTTTACCACCAATGTTAGTTTGGCCATACACTTCTGAAGAAGATTTCACTTCTGGCATCATGCTTAATGGAATATCAAACTCTTTGAGGATTTTTTCATCCCAGTGTAAATTGTTGATATTAAATAGCATAGTCCGAGAAGCGTTGGTGTAATCCGTAACATGAACACGGCCTTGAGTCATCTTCCAGACTAACCACGTATCTACGGTACCAAACAGCAGTTTACCCGCTTGTGCGTCTTCACGAGCCCCTGGGACATTATCTAAAATCCATTTGACCTTGGTGCCTGAAAAGTAAGGATCAAGCAATAAGCCTGTGTTCTCACGCACATACGCTTCCAGCCCTTCACGCAATTTTAGTTGCTCACAAATTTCAGCGGTGCGGCGACATTGCCACACAATCGCATTGTAAACTGGTTTGCCCGTTTCTTTGTTCCAAACAATCGTCGTTTCACGCTGGTTAGTAATACCAATGGCAGCAATTTCATCACTACGGATACCTGATTTACCAAGCACCTCGATCAATGTCGAACTTTGTGTAGCATAAATTTCCATTGGGTCATGCTCTACCCAGCCCGCTTGTGGATAAATCTGAGTAAATTCACGCTGAGAAACACTGACGATATTGGCATCATGGTCAAGCACGACCGCCCTTGAGCTGGTTGTACCTTGATCCAATGCAACCACATATTTTTGCTCAGTCATGGTCTATTCCTTATTCACGTTCTAATAAATGGGTTAATAAATTATGCACGTTAAACATGTGCTTGTTCGTTATCTTCTACCACATCGCATTGATTAGGTATGGTACAGCCCGTTCCTTCAGTTGGCAGGTAAGCAGCGATAAATTTAGGGTAAGCCCATGCACCAAAACAAGCTCCGGCAATCGGCGCAATGATCGGCACAATAAAGTATGGGATCTCTTTCGCACCCGTTAGGGCATAATCCCAACCAGCAAAATAAGCAAACAATTTAGGACCAAAATCACGAGCTGGGTTCATCGCAAAACCAGTCAGTGGGCCAAGCGAGCCACCAATTACCGCAATCAAAATACCAATTAATAGCGGGTTCATCGCGTTGCGATGCGCACCATTATTCTCATCACCGAGTGCGAGAATGACAAACATCAGCACAGCGGTGATCACAAATTCAACCGATATCGCCCCTAGAAAAGAAAGAGAGGGATGAGAATAAGTAGAGAAAATCCCTGCGGTGGCTAAAGCAGCTTCACTGCTACGGACAAAATTGTGGGCGATTTCATAATCGACAAAAAGGTTGCTGTACAAGCCGTAAACGAGCGCCGCAGAGCAGAATGCACCGAGCAGTTGTGCGATAATATAGGGCAGCACTTTCGCTTTATCAAAACCATGAAACGCAGCTAAAGCGATGGTTACCGCTGGATTAATGTGTGCACCAGAAACACCTGCGGTACAATAAATAGCAATGGCGACCCCAAGTCCCCAGATAATACTAATTTCCCACTGACCAAATTGAGCTCCAGTCAGTACTAGCGCAGCGACACAGCCTACGCCAAAAAATATCAGCAATCCTGTGCCGATAAACTCTGCGATACACTCTCCTAAAAGAGTCTGTTGTTTTGTTCGAGCCATAAGTAAGTGTCCTTTTCCGTTTACACCGTTATTGCACACCGTCACAGGGTGATACGGGGCAAAATCTCGCACAAAAAGATCACTTCGAAAACGAAAAAACCTCACAAATGAGCGTTCGAACACAATTTTGTAATCAATAAGAGTAATTTTTGTTAATTAGAGCCATATTTTGATCTCAGAAAACCTCGCCATTATGGTTAGAAATCGTCGTTCTTAGCGACCATCGCTCACGTGGTGAGATGAATATCATAAGAACAGTGAACAACAT
>NZ_WXWK01000093.1:0-50529 GCF_009904835.1 Vibrio sp. V33_P6A3T137
ATTCTAAAGTTCACACTAATCCCTGTCAACAATCGTTGATAAATTAAATTTTTATTTATCAGCTTGCCAACAAAACTAACACCAAAGCCATCAAAACAACACTTTTCTCTCCACTTTATGGCTAATAATGATGAAATAAATAAAAACCGTGGAAAATACGCCGTATAAAAAATCACTAAAAAACCAAAAACAAAAGCAAACGATAAACAAGGGATAAAACAAACAAAAATTGAGCCTACAAAACAAAAACCAATCAAAACCTTCATTTTTAGACACTAACAATCAATAAAAAGGCTTTTAGAAAAAGGGAAACACGGGCGTTTAACTTGGGTAAAAAAAATGCGCCAACCTAAGTCAGCGCATAATTATGTAATTAAAGCTCATTCAAATTGAGCACATCGGTCATCGAATAAAGTCCAGCGGGCTTATCGGCTAACCAGATAGCCGCTTTGACGGCCCCATTAGCAAAGGTCATGCGATCGGTCGCTTTATGAGTGATTTCTACTCGCTCACCGATATCGGCAAACATTGCTATATGTTCACCGACAATATCTCCGGCACGAATTGTGGCAAAACCGATTTCATGACGAGCCCTCTCGCCAGTGATCCCTTCACGTGCATAAACCGCAACATCACTGAGATTATTTCCCATCGCGTGAGCAATCGCTTCTCCCATACCAATCGCCGTTCCAGAGGGAGCATCCACTTTATAGCGATGATGAGCTTCAATGATCTCGATATCGCAATAATCCCCCATCACTTGGGCCGCTTTTTCCAATAACTTAAACACCAAGTTAACCCCAACGCTGTAGTTCGGAGCCATGACTATTGAGATCTGTTGCGCGGCAAGCTTAATTTGCGCTAACTGAGACTCATCAAATCCAGTTGTACCAATGACTAATTTTTTATGGTGTTTTTCGCACAGTTCAATATTGGCTAACGTACTAGAGGGAGCAGTAAAATCAATGATCACATCGAAATCATTCACGGCTTGCTCTAAGTTATCAACTAAAGCAACATCAAAGCGTCCTTCTCCACACAACTCTCCAATATCAACACCGACGAGTGAAGATTCTGGACGCTCAGAACCTGCACCGACGATAGTATTGGGGTTATAATAACTTGCCTTGACGAGATTGCGTCCCATACGACCAGCTGCACCTGCAATCGCAATTCTTATCATTGCTTCTTTCTCCATTTCTCATTCCATGGTTCGCGATAGACGATTTATCCATTGCTCTTAAACTAACAACTATCCTCGATGCTGGCTAGCACTTAGAGTAACTCTTTCATCACTCGCTCAACAATCCCCACATTAGCTTCAGGGAAGGAATGGCGAGCTAATTCACTGATCGCTACCCATTTACCTTGTTGACCTTCTTTACCAAAAGGCTGTCCCTCAAAATGGGTCACTAGCATAAAATCGAACATTAAAGCTTTATCAGGGTAATCAAATTCAAGGTGTTCAAACAAGGTCTGCTCGGTAACTGTGATACCAATCTCTTCATGCAATTCACGACCTAAGGCTTGCTCGATACTTTCACCGGCTTCAACCTTTCCTCCGGGAAACTCCCATAAACCACCTTGATGTTTATCATCAGGACGTTTCGTTATATAAATCTGTGAGCCTTCAGAATTAACAATAATCCCAGCAACGATATGAATGCGTTTCATGCGTTTTCCCATACGATATAGATTTAAAAAAAGAGTCGCCTAAGCGACTCTTTTTACTGGATTAAATAAAATTAATCAATTTTACCATGGCACTGTTTGTATTTTTTACCACTGCCACAAGGACAAGGTTCGTTACGTCCCACTTTGCGCTCTTCACGCACCATCGGATGATGTCCATCGTCTTTGTTTTGGTTATCGCTACTTGCATGTTGAGCTTGAGCACGACGAGCAACTTCTTCTGCTTGAGCAATACGTTGAGCTTCCATACGTTCCACTTCATCTTGCTGTTGCACGCGAACTTTCGACAAAATAGCAATCACATCGGATTTTAGCGAATCAAGCAAACCTTCAAACAGTTCAAACGATTCACGCTTATATTCCTGTTTTGGGTTTTTCTGCGCATAACCACGTAAATGGATCCCTTGACGTAGATGGTCCATAGCTGCGAGATGCTCTTTCCATAACGTGTCCAGTGTTTGTAACATGACTGATTTTTCAAAGTTACGCATGACTGAAACGCCAACCGCTTGCTCTTTCTCTTTGTACACGGTAGCTGCTTGTTCCAGAATCCGTTCACGCAACGCTTCTTCATAAAGCTTATCATCTTCATCTAACCAAGTTTGAATCGGTAGAGAAAGATCAAAGTCATTTTTCAAGCGCTCTTGCAAACCTTCGATATCCCACATTTCTTCTAACGATTGTGGTGGGATGTAGGTATCAATCACCGAGTTAAACACATCAACACGATTGTGCTCAATCATGTCACTGATATCATCGACTTTCATTAGCTCATCACGAAGCTCATAAACCACTTTACGCTGATCATTGGCTACGTCATCGTATTCCAGTAGCTGTTTACGTATATCAAAGTTACGACCTTCAACTTTACGTTGCGCCTTTTCAATTGAGCGAGAGAGCATTTTACTTTCAATCGCTTCGCCTTCATCCATGCCACTCTGAATTAAGCTCGCCATACGATCTGAAGTAAAGATGCGCAGCAAACTGTCTTCCATTGAGAGATAGAAACGCGAAGAACCCGCATCACCTTGACGCCCAGAACGACCACGCAACTGGTTATCAATACGACGAGATTCATGACGCTCGGTACCAATAATATGCAAACCACCGGAGGCTAAGACTTGATCATGCACTTTTTTCCACTCAGCCTTGATTTGATCAATCTGCTCTTGAGTTGGGTTATCTAACATCTCAACGTGTGCTTGCCAACTCCCACCGAGGACAATATCCGTACCTCGACCCGCCATGTTAGTTGCAATGGTGACCGCGCCAGGTTTACCTGCATCGGCAACAATTTCTGCTTCTTTCTCATGAAACTTCGCATTCAGCACGTTGTGCTTGATCTTGGCTTTTTTCAGTGCATTAGAAAGTAGCTCTGATTTTTCAATCGAGACCGTACCAACCAGTACTGGCTGACCCTTTTCTACTCGATATTTAATATCTTCAATGATAGCGGCAAACTTTTCTGCTTCGGTGCGATACACTACATCCGGCATATCGTCACGAACCATTGGTTTATTGGTTGGAATAACCACCGTTTCCAAACCATAAATCGACTGAAACTCGAAAGCTTCTGTGTCAGCAGTTCCCGTCATACCAGATAATTTTTCATAGAGACGGAAGTAGTTCTGGAAAGTAATCGAGGCTAAGGTTTGGTTCTCATTTTGAATTTTGACCCCTTCTTTCGCTTCAACGGCTTGATGTAAGCCATCAGACCAACGACGTCCTGGCATCGTTCGTCCGGTATGCTCATCAACAATAACCACTTCACCATCATCGGTAACAATATAATCGACGTTTTTCTCAAATAAGACATGTGCGCGCAGTGCCGCATTCACATGATGCAATAAGCTAATATTGGTCGGAGAATATAAGGTATCCCCTTCTTCCATTAAGCCATTACGAATTAACAACTCCTCAACAAACTCCTGTCCAGTTTCGGTCAGATAAACCTGCTTGGATTTTTCATCCACGGTATAGTGACCATCACCACGATAATCTTCAGAGTCTTCTTTATCTTGCTGTTGGAGATTAGGAATCAGTGTATTAATTCGTGTATATAATTCAGAGCTATCTTCAGCAGGGCCAGAGATGATCAATGGCGTACGCGCTTCATCGATTAAGATCGAGTCCACCTCATCCACTACCGCAAAAAAGCGTTCACGTTGAACTCGGTCTTCCATACGGAAAGCCATGTTATCGCGCAAGTAGTCAAAACCGAATTCATTGTTGGTGCCGTAAAGAATATCGGCAAGATAGGCTTGTTTTTTCTCATGAGGTGGCATATTCGGAACGTTAATCCCAACGGTCATGCCCAAAAACTCAAATAAAGCACGGTTGGTTTCCGCATCACGTTTAGCTAAGTAGTCATTGACGGTAACGATATGTACGCCCTTACCCGCTAACGCATTAAGATAAGCGGGTAATGTTGCGGTGAGTGTTTTACCTTCACCAGTACGCATTTCGGCGATTTGCCCAGCATTGAGTACCATACCACCAATTAATTGCACATCGAAATGACGCATGCCAAACACACGCTTAGAGGCTTCACGTACCGTAGCAAAGGCTTCGGGTAACAGTTGATCTAACGATTCTCCCTGCTCAATACGCTGACGAAACTCGATAGTTTTCGCTTTTAGCTCATCATCAGAAAGCGCCGTAAATGCAGGTTCAAAGTTATTGATCTCTTTAACAATTTTTCTTAAACGGCGCAAGGTTCGGTCGTTGCGACTGCCAACCACCTTTGTCAGTAGCTTAGTTATCATTTTTTATGTATCTCTCTTTACTTGGATCGTCCCGATCTGCTTTAAATATTTCCAGTCTCTCTCTATCTTCAACTAAGGATACTGAGATAAATCATGTCCCTTGGATATTGTGCTGAAGATGTTTATTTTCAAGACACTAAGCCAATTAAGTCATGCTCAGTGTAAGGATTTTTCTCGATAATCATCAATGGTCATAGCACCAAAGGCGTAAGATACCATTTTACTTAATCAGAACGAAGTCTGTTATGGCAACTAAACGCCATTAACATAGTCATCGCGATTCCAATCTCAAGCGGCAAAATGTGATTAAGTACCCTAAGAGGCAACTTATTACCGCCGTTCTTCTAATAGATTGCCGCTTTAGATAACCATAAAATAGGTAGGATGCTGTTCAAGATGAGTAATAAATAAAAAAGCCAGACTGAGTCTGGCTTTTTTATTTATTCGTCGTTTATGCGATAACCATATTCGGCTCAGCGAAAGCAACCGGAGATCCTGCTTCTTCTTCGAATGTTGCCCATTCCCACGCTTCTTGGTCAGCCAATAGCGCACGAAGTAACTGGTTATTTAGACCATGTCCTGATTTGTAAGCTCTGAACTCACCGACAATCGCATGGCTACACATGTAAAGATCACCAATGGCATCCAACACTTTATGTGTGACAAATTCGTTAGCAAAACGCAAACCTTCTTCGTTCAGAATACGGTAATCATCAAGCACGATAGCACAATCAAAACTCCCACCGAGGCAGAGGTTTTGAGATTGTAAATATTCGATGTCACGCATAAAACCAAACGTTCGAGCGCGAGAAATCTCTTTTACAAAACCTTGCGAAGAGAAATCAAACACGAGATGTTGCTCGTCACCATCAATCGCTGGATGATTAAACTCGATCTCAAAATCCATTTTAAAGCCATTGTGGGGACGTAACTCTGCCCATTTGTCTTCATCTTGGAAACGTATTGGCTTTTTGATACGAATGAAACGCTTAGGCGCGTTCAGTTTTTCAATACCAGCCTGCTGCAATAAATATACAAACGGGCTAGCACTGCCGTCCATAATAGGAATTTCCGGAGCATCTACTTCAACAATAACATTGTCGATTCCCATGCCAGCCAAAGCCGCATTGAGATGCTCAACGGTTGAGATACGAATACCATCGTCATTCACTAATGCTGTACATAGCATAGTATCTCGGACTGATGCTGGATCAGCAGGAAAATCAACAGGTGGATTAATATCAGTACGGCGATAAATAATACCCGTGTTTGCAGCAGCAGGGCGAAGAGTAAGCGTGACTTTACGACCAGAGTGAAGGCCCACTCCAGTTGTTTTCACTATTTCTTTCAGAGTACGTTGTCTGATCATCTACTTGCCTCTATTTCGATGCCACAAAGCTCGACCGATAAAAACCGACCGACATCTTACCAAAATTTTGAACGGTGTCAAATTGTGGCGCTATTTTAATCAGCCTGACGACGTAAAAAAGCCGGAATATCCAAATAACCGCTCTCTTTTTCTGGCTTAGGTGCCGTACTTTGGCCTGCAGAAGAAGCACTACTCGTCGTTGATGCTGACTGAGTTTTCACTTCTACCTTTTCCTGCAAAGGCTGTGCCATTCTCTCTTCCACTTTAGCCGCCGAAGCAACGTTCTGTGGTTGAGCAATGGCGGTGGTTTTCGGTTTGCTACCACCAGCAACTAATGTGATATCTGGCTTTCTCTCGTTACCAATACCGGTTGCTACGACTGTTACACGAATTTCATCGGCCATGTCTGGATCAAGTGAAGTACCAATTACGACTGTCGCATTGTCTGATGCAAAAGCTTTAACCGTGTTACCCACCGTTTCAAACTCATCAAGACGCATATCCAAGCCAGCCGTAATATTAACCAGTACGCCACGAGCTCCTGCTAGATCGATGTCTTCTAGAAGCGGACTTGAGATGGCCATTTCTGCCGCCTCTTCTGCTCTATCTTCACCTCTAGCCACACCGCTACCCATCATGGCATGACCCATTTCAGACATTACTGTTCTTACATCAGCAAAGTCGACGTTAATCATACCTGGACGAGTAATTAACTCAGCGATGCCTTGTACGGCATTTTTAAGTACGTCGTTCGCGCTGGCAAAGGCTTCAAGTAGAGTAATACCACGACCCAATACTTTGAGCAGCTTCTCGTTAGGGATGGTAATTAAAGAATCAACATGTTTCGATAGTTCTTCAATCCCTTGCTCCGCAAACGCGAGGCGCTTTTTACCTTCAAAGCTAAATGGCTTGGTCACTACAGCAACCGTTAGAATGCCGAGTTCTTTTGCCACTTCTGCAATCACCGGAGCAGCACCAGTTCCAGTACCACCACCCATACCAGCGGCGACAAATACCATATCGGCGCCAGAGAGAATTTCTTTAATTCTTTCTCGATCTTCAAGAGCAGCATCACGACCCACCTGCGGGTTAGCACCCGCGCCGAGTCCTTTAGTAATGTCACCACCAATTTGGATAACCGTACTGACATTGCTTTTACGAAGTGCTTGCGCATCTGTATTGATACTGATGAATTCCACGCCTTCGATGGACTCACGCACCATGTGTTCTACAGCGTTACCGCCACCACCACCCACTCCAACGACTTTGATTACCGCATCGTCAGACATTTCCATCATCGGTTCAAACATGTGTTATCTCCGTTTTTCCTGCTTATCAGGTTAAAACTCTTTTTGTATCCAATTACGCAAGCGGCTGAATAAACTCGATACTGATTGGCGCTTAGGCTCTTGATAATCAGTGTCATCATTTATTTGGCTATCTCTTGCGTAATGAAGTAAACCCACCGCCGTAGAATGATACGGCTCTTTTACATAATCGGTTAGACCACTCACTTCGAGCGGTTTCCCCACCCTAACTTGATTACGGAATACTCGCTCTGCACAGTCGACTAATCCTTCAATTTGCGCGGCACCGCCAGTCAATACCACTCCGGCAGCGAGATGGTGTTTAATACCATCTTTGCGCAACTTATCTTGCACCGTGTCGATGATCTGATTCACTAACCCCATTAACTCAGTGTAGCGAGGCTCTATCACTTCCGACAAGGTTTGTCTTTGTAAACTTCGTGAGGGACGTCCACCAACACTCGGAACGTTAACCGTATCATCCTTGCTCACCAGTTCACTTAATGCGCAACCATATTTTACTTTGATCTCTTCAGCATCGCTCACCGGCGTACCAAAAGCAAACGCAATGTCACTCGTCACCGCATTACCAGCATAAGAGAGCACTTCAGTATGTCGTAACGCCCCACCCGTCCAGATAGCAATATCCATGGTACCGGCGCCAATATCGATCACACAGACACCAAGTTCACGCTCATCTTCGGTGATCACCGCATGACTAGCGGCTAATCCTGAATACACTAACTGTTCAACTTTTAGCCCACAACGTTCCACGGCTTTAATAATGTTTCGAGCCATATCGTTGTGGCAGGTGATCAGGTGGACGCTCACTTCCATACGAACCCCTGATAATCCTAGTGGATTTTTAATCCCTTCTTGATAATCAATGGTAAATTCTTGAGGAATAACATGTAAAATCCGTTGTTCTTCGCCAATTTTAATCGATTTGGCAGTATGGATTGCTCGATCCATATCGTCTTGGGAGACTTCTTCATCAGAGATGGTTCCCATGCCTTTCTCTATACGGCTTGCAATATGTCGGCCAGATATAGATAAAAAAACGTGACTTATTTGGCATTCTGCCATTAATTCAGCTTGATCGACGGCGCGTTGTACCGATTTGACGACGGATTCCAGATCGTTAACGCCGCCTTTATCCATACCTCGTGATGGGCTACTGCCCGCACCGATGATATTAATTTGACCGTCAGGTAGGATCTCACCGACCAACGCGGACACCGTTGCGGTACCAATATCTAATCCAACTACAATGCTATCATTGGCCGATTTCGTCATTTAAACTCTCTTTGTCACTCTTGCTCTGAGAACCAACCTACTGCGGCACCTGTATCGTATCTGAGATCGATATAACTGACTCGCTCAGCATCTTGCCCTAATCGCTTATAAAGTAGGAAAAAACGGGCAATACGCTCATCTAATGACTCTTTACCTAATTCTAAGCGGATACCATTATCCAAAATAATTTGCCAAGCACGGCGCTCATTCAATAGTAGGGAAGAAATATTTAACCCTAACGCTTGAAACTGTGGATTATATTGTCGCCACACAGCGAGTACTTGCGGGCCACTGTCATCGGGGCCATACAATTTAACATACTCTTGTTTTACCGCGGCGATATCGCCATTGAAAACCTTACCTTTATCGTTGAGCAGTGCATTACCATTCCAAATCGCAGCCACTTGATGTTCGGTTAAAAAAACCTTAATGGTGTCTGGCCATTGTTTACGAATAGAAGCATGCGCAACCCAAGGGATCGCTTGTGCTCGGCTCTGTAAAACATCAATATCTTGCGACATAAATGTGCCAATATGGTCTAACTCAGCAAAGGCGCGCTGGACATCGAGTGTCGAAACATAATGTAAATCGCCCTGCAAGACTAATTGGGAAAGGGGCAGACGATGCTCATCCCACATCCAACTGATCGTTGAGTACAACAAAGCGCCTATCAACAGCAGCACCATCAGGAAAAAGCACCCTGAAGCGGTATGCTGTTTCACTTGAGATGAAGTGGATAAGCGACGACTTTCGGTTAACACATGGTTAATCAAAGTCCGATGATCCTGATGTCGACTAGCAATGTGATTCCCTATATCGTTGCTCAATAAAGGTAAAAGCACTGACGTTAACCCTCGAATTATACTGAGCCGATGAAAAGTATCAAATACTCAAGTAAAGAAATCGGTGCTTAATGGTCATTTATTTGCCATAAGTGCTCAGTTATGCAACTTATAGACACTGTTGCATCTGCTCAATATCCAATTTCAGTGCAGCAAGTTGTTTGGCTATTTTACCAATATCACCCGCACCTTGCGTCAATACTAAGTCACCATCTTGCAGAATATTGGCTAAAACTGCAGGTAATGCTGCACTATCTGGAATAAAGATCGGATCTATTTTTCCACGGCGGCGAATCGTTCGGCACAATGAGCGTCCATCAGCTCCAGCGATCGGCTTCTCTCCTGCAGAATAGACATCCAACATCAGTAAAACATCGACCTGCTCAAGTACATGAGCAAAGTCATCGTACAGATCACGCGTACGGGTGTAACGATGAGGTTGGAAAATCATCACTAAACGTTTTTCTGTCCAACCATTACGAGCAGCCTTAATGGTTACATCAACTTCAGTAGGGTGATGACCATAATCATCCACTAACATAACATGGCCATTACCTGTGGCAAACTCACCTAAGTGGTCAAAACGACGCCCAGTGCCTTGAGTACTCGCCATCGCACGTAAAATCGCATCATCGTCAATATCATCTTCACTGGCAACGGCGATCGCGGCAGCCGCATTTAATGCATTATGTCGACCAGGAATATTTAAGGTAATCGCCAGATCCGCCTTATCTTGGCGCAGCACGGTAAAATGACCTTGCTGACCTTGTTGGTGGTAATCGGCAATCCGCACATCGGCATCCTCCGAAAATCCATAAGTAATCACATGGCGACTGATACGAGGGATAAGCTCTCTGACTACCGGATCGTCAATGCATAATACCGCTTGCCCATAAAAGGGCAGATTATGTAAAAAATCGACAAACGTCTGCTTAAGGGTTTCAAAATCACCACCATAGGTATCCATATGGTCAGCTTCAATATTAGTAACAATCGTCACCATCGGTTGCAGATGTAAAAACGAAGCATCACTTTCATCCGCTTCAGCAATTAATATCCGACTCGACCCCAAACGTGCATTAGTTCCTGCACTTTTTACCAATCCACCGTTGACAAAAGTCGGGTCCAGACCCGCTTCAGAGTAGATTTGCGTGACTAAAGCCGTCGTCGTGGTTTTACCATGCGTTCCAGCCACAGCAATACCGTGTCGAAAACGCATTAATTCAGCGAGCATTTCTGCGCGTCGTACGACAGGAATTCGTTTTTCTCGAGCGGCAATGATTTCAGGGTTTTGCTCATTAATTGCCGTTGACACGACAACCACACTTGCTTGCGATACATGTTGTGCTTGGTGACCAAGATAAATCGTTGCCCCTTTGTTAGCTAAACGCTCAGTCACCGCATTACTCGATAAATCAGAACCAGTTATATGATAGCCTTCATTGAGTAGCACTTCTGCGATGCCACTCATTCCCGCGCCGCCAATGCCAATAAAATGAATACACTTTACTCGACGCATTTCTGGAACAAGGGCACGAATTTGCGCCAAGTCTTGAGTATGTTTAATTGTCATTGATTATTTCTCATGTTTATCTGCAGTGATGGCGATAATCGCCTCGGCAACCACTTTATCCGCATTCAGCTTAGCCGCTTGTCTGGCTTGCTTAGCCATCGTCAACAATTGTGATCGATCGAGATTGGCGATGGTACTCGCTAATCGTTCGCTGGTCAGTTCAGGTTGTTCGATCATTAACGCCGCGCCACTTGAAACAAGATGATCCGCATTAAGCGCTTGCTGACGATCTTTATGCATAAAAGGAATAAAAATAGCCGCCACTCCCGCGGCTGACACTTCGGAAACGGTTAACGCACCAGAACGACAAACGACTAAATCAGCCCATTGATAAGCATCTGCGACATCATCAATAAATTCCGTCACCTCAAACTGAGTACAACCTAAATCTGTGTAAGCTTGCTCGACTTCAGAATGATGATGTTTACCCGCTTGATGGCGTATGTGGTAACCGTCACCCAAGATTGCCATGACCTCTGGCAGGGTTTGATTTAAGACCTGTGCACCTTGACTTCCACCCATGACCAAAATCCGAATCGGACCTTGTCGTTCCGCTAAGCGCTCTGTTGGTTCAGCAATTTGAGTGACATCCGTTCGCACAGGGTTACCCACTACCGAAGCATCACTGAACGCACCAGGAAAAGCTTGGAATACCTTAGTGGCTATTTTCGCTAGCCATTGATTGGTTAAGCCTGCGACAGCATTTTGTTCATGGAGAATCACCGGAATCCCCTGCAACCAAGCAGCAATCCCACCAGGTCCACTGACGTAGCCTCCCATTCCCAATACCGCATCAGGCTGCCACGCTTGCAAATGACGGCGCGCTTGGCAAACAGCATTTAAGATTTGCCATGGCGCTTTTAGTAAACGCAATACACCTTGGCCGCGTAACCCTTTAACGCGAATAAAGTCAATCGCAATGCCATGCTTGGGAACCAGTTCAGCTTCCATGCGATCAGCAGTACCTAACCAACGAATCTCCCAACCTTGTTGTTGGAGCTGTTTTGCCACCGCCAAGCCGGGGAACACATGTCCCCCAGTGCCACCAGCCATGACCATTAAACGTTTATTTTTCTTCATGATGTCTATCTTTTCTTCTATCTTGCAAACGACATTCGTGATCAATTCTTAATAAAATCGATACCGCGACGGACATAACAATCAAGCTTGAACCGCCGTAACTGATCAATGGTAGCGTTAGCCCTTTGGTAGGCACCATGCCTGAAGCGGCGCCGACGTTAACTAAGGTTTGAAAAGCAAACCAAATACCAATCCCAAACGCCAAATAACCACCAAATTGCTGATCATGTTCAAAGGCTTTTCGACCAATCAACATCGCCTTAAGTACCAAACTAAAAATCAACATCAGTACTAAGCTAACGCCAATAAATCCTAACTCTTCGCCCATTACCGCAAAAACAAAGTCGGTATGGGCTTCCGGTAAATATTCTAATTTTTGAATCGAGTTACCCAGACCTTGGCCCCACCATTCGCCACGACCAAAGGCCATTAAGGATTGAGTGAGCTGATAGCCACTGCCAAAAGGGTCTTCCCACGGGTCAAGAAACGAGGTAACACGACGAATACGATAAGGCTCTGCCGCAATCAAACCAACCACGACTAACACGCCTGCGACGACTAATGCCAAAAATTGAGATAATTTAGCGCCAGCAATAAACAACATGCCAAATAACGTAACTAGCATGACAATCACTGTACCTAAATCTGGTTGCAACAGCAGCAGCACCGCTAACGCGGCAAAGACCATGATCGGTTTCATGAAGCCACCAAAAAAAGTGGCGCGCACTTCATCTTGTTTGCGAACCAAATAGCTAGACATAAAAATAAATAGCGCTAGCTTAGCCACCTCTGCAGGCTGGAGATTAAACAAACCAAGTGGGATCCAGCGTGAGGCCCCATTAACCGATTTACCCGCGACCAAAACCACAATCAGCAATACAAAGGCGAGGGCAAGAAACACCGAGCTATAACGCATCCAACGCTCAACCGGGATCTGCAAAATAATCGCCGATGTCCCCAGAGCTAAAATCAAAAAAATCCCATGCCGAAACATAAAGTGAAAGGGTTGATCGGTTAAACGAGAGCTGATCGGAAAAGAAGCCGACGTTACCATGACAAGGCCAATCAACATCAATCCTAACGCAAGCCAAACTAACTGCCGATCAAACAGCGCTGTCGGTGACGGTGTTTTTAGCCAATGAACGAAAGCGCTTAGCGTGCTTGAGATGGACACAGAGATTACCTTTTTGTATAGGCGTAGTGTTTAGCTAGCGCCGCGAAAGCGTCTCCCCTAGCCATAAAGTTGTTAAACTGATCAAAGCTGGCACAAGCCGGAGAGAGTAAAACCATATCCCCCGCTTTCAATTGCGGATGAATCTCTTCAAGGATCGCGGATAAACTTGGGTAGTACCGCGCTGAAGGGTGTAATGGCATAAATTGTTGCCCATCAACACCAAAACAGCATAATTTAACGGGTAACGTCGCCAAAACAGGCTTCAAAGGAGTGAAGTCAGCACCTTTTCCTACGCCACCAACCAGCAAATAAAGATCACCGTCTACCGCAAGGCCCGATAAGGCGGCCAAGGTACTGGCTAAATTAGTCGCTTTAGAATCATTGACCCAGCGAATGCCATCATACTCTACAACCAGTTGGCAACGGTGTGTCAATCCAGTGTAAGACTTTAACGCCTCTAATGCGTGGGTATACTCTATATTTAGGGCGTCTAAGAGTGCGAGAGCCGTTAAGGCATTAGCGATATTATGTCGCCCAACAAGGCTCAGTTGAGAAACCGCCAGCACAGGCGTACCTTTAACCGATAAATATTCCTCACCCTGATGTATCTCTAGCGAGTAATCGGCAGAATTCGCTAAACCAACACTGAGTATTGGCCCTGAAAAGTCATCCGGTGGCGTTTGTCGATCATCAGCATTAATCACCGCGGTTTTGGCATGATTAAAAATACGTAGCTTGGCTTGGCGATACTCTGCCATTCCAGAGTAGCGATCCATATGATCTTCGGACAAATTTAAAAATGCCGCCGCAGCTATTGATAAATGATCCGTCGTTTCCAACTGAAAGCTCGATAACTCTAAAACATAGAGATCAGCCGCTTCCGCTAATAGATCGAGCGCGGGCACACCAATGTTGCCCCCTACCGCCGTTTTCACGCCCGCCGCTTTCGCCATTACTCCAGTTAAGTCGGTCACCGTACTTTTACCGTTCGATCCAGTAATGGCAATCACTGGCTTATCAACATGCCAAGCAAATAGCTCAATATCACCAACAACAGGAATACCAGCAGCAAGCGCTTGCTGTATTTCAGGCGTCGCCAATGCAATACCCGGATTGGTGACAATCAAATCCGCGTCGAGTAGCCAGTCCATATGCCAGCCACCACAGTGCAAAGCGACGTCCGGTTGCAAAGACTCTTGACCTGGAGGCGAGAGTCGAGTGTCAATAACCTTAACCTGAAGCGCGGGGTGATAGCGACGTAAATAATTGACCACTGAAAGGCCAGTAATGCCTAGCCCAACCACCACAACTTGCTGAATGTCTTGCCAACGATCCATGACTCTTGCCTCTACGGATTAGCGTACTTTTAAGGTCGCTAGACCAATCAAAACTAGCACAATAGAAATAATCCAAAAACGCACAATCACTCGCGGCTCTGGCCAGCCTTTCAATTCATAGTGATGGTGAATGGGTGCCATTCTAAAAATACGCTGACCACGCAATTTATAGGAACCGACCTGCAAGATAACCGAGATGGTTTCCATCACAAATACCCCGCCCATGATCACCAATAACAGCTCTTGTCTGACCAAAACTGCGATAATACCGAGGGCCCCACCCAAAGCTAATGAGCCGACATCGCCCATAAAAACTTGCGCTGGATAAGTGTTAAACCATAAAAAGCCAAGGCCTGCGCCAACAATGGCGGTACAAACGACAACCAGCTCTGAGGTATAAGGAATATGGGGGATATGCAAATAATTGGCAAAATTGACATTACCGGTTGCCCAAGCAATGACCGCAAAAGCAGCAGCGACTAAGATGGTCGGCATAATCGCTAATCCATCTAATCCATCCGTTAAATTTACCGCGTTACTGGTACCAACAATCACAAAGTAAGTTAATACGATATACAGTAAGCCAAGCTGTGGCATCACATCTTTGAAGAAAGGCACAACTAACTGAGTGGCTGCGGTATCGTGACCATGGGCATAAAGAGCAAAAGCGACCACGAGAGCAATAACCGATTGCCAAAAATACTTCCAACGCGCAATCAAACCATCGCTATTTTTACGTACCACCTTACGATAATCATCAATAAAGCCAATGACTCCAAAACCTAACAGTACCGCCAATACGGCCCAGACATAAGGATTACTTAAATTGGCCCACAGTAACACCGTGATACTGATCGAGGCTAGAATCATCACTCCGCCCATGGTTGGCGTACCACGTTTGCTAAAATGCGACTCAGGACCATCATTACGAACCACTTGGCCAATTTGCAGCACCTGAAGACGCTTAATTAATCTTGGTCCCATCCAAAGAGATAAACTCAATGCGGTCAAAATACTTACAATGGCCCGAAAGGATAAATATTCAAACAAACGAAAGAATGAAAAATAGGGCTGGAGTAACTCCGCAAGCCAAATAATCATGAGAATTTCTCCTTAAGTGCAGCAACAATCTTACTCATACCTGAACTGTTCGCTCCTTTCACTAACAACACATGAGATTGAGAGGCGCGAACTTCGAGTTGCTGCTCAATAAACGTCAGCATGTCTTGATGCGTTGAGAAGTGCTGTCCCTGACACTGTTGGCTGATCACTCGCGCATCCTCTCCATACGTCAAAACATAGTCAAATTGGAATGGGGCAGCATGTTCACCGACTTGTTGGTGAAGTGCAAGACTTTCTGTGCCTAATTCCGCCATATTACCTAAAATTAACCAACGGCAACCGGAGAAAGAGGCCAGCAGTTCAATCGCCGCTTTCATGGCCGGAACGCTTGCGTTATAACTGTCGTCAATCAGGCGAATCATCGGTGTTAACAGGCTAACGTCAACTCGCCCCTTCACAGCAGATAACTGGGCAAGTCCAACGGCTACCTCTTGTATACTCGCGCCCATCTCCATCGCTAATGCGCTAGCAGCTAGCGCATTACTAACATTATGTTGACCTATAATGCCTAATGTTACGGGCTGTTCACCTTGCGGAGTATGCAAGGTGAAACTGGCTTCTCCCGCTTGATTTAACGCTATTTGCGAGGCAAAAAAGTCAGCGTTCTGCTGGTTAACGGAAAAGGTTTTGACTTGTTTATCGGCTAGTACCTTACTCCATAGCTCACCGCCATGGCTATCCAAGTTAACCAGTGCCGTTTTCCCTGGAGCGAGACCTTGATAAATCTCTCCTTTGGCTTGTTTCACGCCATCAATCGAGCCAAAACCTTCCAAATGAGCTGCAGCAACATTATTAACTAACGCGACATCTGGCTTAACCAACTGGGTCGTATAGGCAATTTCACCAATATGATTGGCACCCAATTCAATCACTGCAAAATCATCTTCTCGGCTCGAACGAAGTAAGGTGAGTGGCACACCGATATCATTGTTAAAATTACCGACGGTATACAACACCTGACCTTTAGCACTTAAAATACTAGCGACCATCTCTTTGACTGTGGTTTTTCCACAGCTTCCAGTAATCGCGATGGTTGGCGTTTGGCACTGTTGATGAACCCAACACCCCAGTTGACCTAACGCTTGTTTGGTATTGCTGACGACAATTTGCGCAACGTCCACCGCGAGAGCACGCTCAACCAGCAATGCTTTAGCGCCCGCATCTATCGCTTGCTGCGCAAACTGATGAGCATCAAAACGTTCACCGACTAAAGCGATGAAAAGCCCTTCAGGCTCAATCCGACGCGTGTCGGTTGAAACAGACGAAATAATGCTATCCGCGCCCAGTAATTGACCTTGTACTACGTGGCTGATCGTCGATAATTGAGTGCTGATCATACGGTTAACCCTAAAAGTTGTTGAGCTGACTCTCTGTCAGAATAATGAACGGTTTGATCGGCCAGTACTTGGTAATCCTCATGCCCTTTGCCCGCTAACAAAATAATATCATCGGCATTGGCATGAGTCAGAGCATACTGCAGAGCCTGATAACGATTATGCTCAATGTGCGCTTGAGCATGGCTTAATCCTGCGAGCATATCCTGTACGATAGCGTGCGCAGACTCACTGCGCGGATTATCGTCAGTAAAAATGATTTCATCGGCAAATTGTTCGGCGATCGCGGCCATCATTGGGCGCTTACCGGTATCACGATCACCACCACAACCAAAAATAACCCACAGTTGCCCCAAACAATGAACACGCAAAGCGCAAAGCGCTTTCTCTAACGCATCAGGCGTATGTGCATAATCGACAACCACTTTCGCTTTGCCCGGTGCGCTAAATAGCTCCATCCGTCCTAAGACAGGCGTTAACTGCGGCGCAGTATCCAGCAAAGCTGGCTTGCTAAACCCTAAACTTAATAACGTGGCCAACGAAAGTAGCAGATTACTAGCATTAAACTCACCGATTAAAGGGGCGTGTAAGTGGCCTACTCCCCAACTGCCATCAAAGGCTAAGTGAATACCTTGCTCGGAATAGCTGACCGACGTCGCCCATAAGCAACGTTCTGTCTCCGGCTGTTGATACAATGATACCCCAACTAGCCCCGGCCATTGATGAGTCGCCCATTGTGCACCGACCGGATCATCAACATTCAAGATCGCTTGCTGACAATCATGTTCAGTAAATAATGATTGCTTCGCGTTGGCGTACTCTTGCATCGTACCGTGGTAATCAAGATGGTCGCGACTTAGGTTTGAAAAAACCCCTGCGATAAAGGGGAGAGCTTTGACTCTTCCTTGAACCAAACCATGAGAAGAGACTTCCATGGCGGTATACTGGGCCCCTTGCTCCGCCAGTTGACGTAACGTAGCCTGTACTTCCAATGCATTGCCAGTGGTATTGAGCGCTGGCTGTAATTGATTTAAAAAACCATTGCCTGTGGTGCCCATCACGGCGGCACGCTCTCCCATCAATTCGAGCCATTGAGTGATTAATTGACTGATGGTCGTCTTACCATTGGTTCCGGTTACGGCGATCACTCGGTTAGCATGATCGGCATAGAAACGACCCGCTAATGCCGATAAATGCTCATCCAACGACGCTAAATAGATGATCGGTTTGCTATCGATATCGCTCACCGTACCATGAGGATGGTGTGCATCGGCTTGGGCTAATACGAGATTAGCGCCACGAGCCAACGCATCGGCGATGAACTGTCGCCCATCAACAGCATGCCCGGCAACCGCCACAAACGTATCGCCTGGTTGTATTTTCCGACTATCGAGCTGCAAGTGCTGAATGGTTAACGAATTGAGTTGCGGATCATCAATCTTCATCCATGGTGCAAGCAATGTGGGTAAACCTTGAGTTATCTTCATGTCGATTTCATTTTTTCATTTTGATTTGAATAAACATTAGCGTTGAAAACGATTCTCATCAGGTGCGACATTTAAGATTTGTAACGCCCCTTTGATTATTTCAGCAAACACTGGACCAGCAACAGCGCCACCATAGTAAGTATCCCCTTGCGGCTCATTAACCATGACCACTAGAGCAATACGAGGGTTACTGACCGGAGCGACCCCAGCGGTGTAAGCGAAATACTCGTCACTGTATCCTCCAGCGACGGCTTTACGTGATGTCCCCGATTTAGCGGCAATCCGATATCCCGGAACGGCAGAACGAACCGCGGTTCCTCCCGGTTGAGTGACGGTTTCAAGCATCTCTAATACTTGTCTGGCGTATTTTTCGTCTACGACTCGCTGAGATAAGTCTTGACGATTACTATCAATCAGATAAATCGGCTGATAGACACCAAGATTGCCTAATGTCGCATAGGCATGCGCTAATTGGATCGGCGTCACCGATAAACCATAACCATAAGCTAATGTGGCAATTTCAAAAGGAGACCAGCGGCGGCGATTAGGGAAAATACCACTGCTTTCTCCGACAAGATTGAGCCCAGAAACCTCACCAAGCCCAACCGCACGATACATATCTAAGGTATCTTCTAAAGGCATATCCAGCGCCAATTTAGCCACACCGATATTACTCGACTTTTGTAAAATCACCTGCAAACTGGCTTTTCCAACCCGAGAAACATCTCGCACTCGGCTCCCACCGACTTGCATGATGCCATTACCCGTATCGATAATGGTATTTTCATCGGCCGTTCCATTCGCTAACGCCGCAAGGACGACAAACGGTTTGACGGTTGACCCTGGCTCAAACGCATCGGTTATCACTCGATTGCGCATTTGAAAACTTTGCCAATCGCTACGATTATTGGGGTTATAAGAGGGTGCATTCACCATCGCTAGCACCGCTCCGGTTTTTACATCAAGCATCACCGCGGAAGCGGAAGTGGCACGATAATCGGCCATTGCTTGTTTTACCGCACGAAACGCAATAGCTTGCAAACGCTGATCAATGGTCAATTGCAGGGGTTTGCCTTCTTCCCGCTGTTCGAGGGCTATATTTTCAACCACACGACCATAACGATCTCTGCGGATAATGCTCTTGCCTGCCTCACCGGTCAGCCATTTATCATAGCTACGTTCAACCCCTTCCAAACCATGGCCATCAATTCCGGTCACGCCGATCAGATGTGCACTGACTTCTCCTGCCGGATAATAACGACGTGATTCTGATTTGAGGCCAACCCCAACCAGTTTAAGCTCGCGAATGTACTTAGCCATTGCCGGACTGACTTGGCGCTGCAAGTAAACAAAACGTCGCGTGCTGTTATCTTGAATTTTTTGCAGCATCGCTTGCCTATCTAGCCCCAACACATCGGCTAATGCGTGCCAACGTTCAAGTTCGTTAAAGCCACCCTCTCTAAAAATCACTAACGGATCCGCCCAGACCGCTTCGACCGGTACGCTCACCGCGAGCGCCTCACCATTTCGATCAGAAATAATCCCACGTGCTGAATGTAAGGTCAGCGCACGAATCGAGCGTAAATCACCTTGTCGGATCAAATTGTCCGGTTCAATCACTTGAATAAATGCGAGCCGAGCAATCAATAAACCAAATATCAGCACCACAAACGAGAGTAATAAATATAAACGCCAGTGGATCAAAACTGGCGGAGTTGACTTGGTCGGTGAGCTAGCGGCTAGCGCTTTTTTGGTCGGCTGTTTACTCATTTAAGCTTAATCACTACTTCTTTATCAGCATCTGGACGCTTCATCTCTAATTCACGGCTGGCGACATCTTGCACTCGACTATGCTCAGACAGCGCTGTCTCTTCTAAAATCAAATTACGCCACTCATTATCCAGATAGTCACGTTGCTGCATGGCCTCATTTTTTTCGGCAATCGCTTGACGAGTATGATGAGTGGTAAATACCACGCCCATCGCAGTGGCAAAAATCATTAATAACAAACACAGAGGCCATCGACCGACGGTAAACAGGTCAATCACAATTAACTTGGCAAGGTTTGGCTTAGAGACAGACATAGTGAATAATTACAACTTTTCTGCAATCCGTAGCACTGAGCTACGAGAACGCGGATTAAGCGCCACTTCGTGATCGCTTGGCTTAATCGCTTTACCGATCGCTTTTAACTTCGCACTACCTAAGGCTTTAATTTGATCTTGCGTGAGTGGTAAACCATGTGGGACATCGGGCCCTTTACTCTCTTTGCGGATAAAGCGCTTAACCATACGATCTTCTAATGAATGGAAACTGATCACCGATAAACGTCCTTGCGGTGCTAAAATCGAAGCGGCTCCTTGCAAAGCAATATCAATTTCTTCTAATTCACTGTTAATGTAAATACGGAAAGCTTGAAAAGTCCGGGTCGCGGGGTGTTTTTTTTCTTTAAAACTTTTTGGTGCCGCTTCCGAAATTAACTTCGCTAACTGACTGGTTCGAGTCAGTGGCTCGTTGTCTGGATTGTCACGATGAGCAACGATCGCTTTAGCAATCCGTCTTGCATGCTTATCTTCGCCAAATTCACGAATCACCCAAGTAATATCATCCAATTCTGCGGTTAATAGCCACTGCGCGACCGAAACTCCTGAATTGGGGTCCATACGCATATCCAACGGACCATCTTTCATAAAACTGAATCCGCGTTCAGCATCATCGAGTTGTGGTGATGACACCCCTAAATCAAATAACACGCCATCAACCTGACCCTGCAGGTTATAACGCTGTGCGTATTCTGCAATACCAGAAAAAGGGCCATGAATAATCGTAAACCGTGGATCATCAATTTTACTCGCCTCAGCGATGGCCTGAGGATCACGATCAATACTGTATAAGCGCCCTTCTGGACCTAATTGAGCTAATATAGTGCGGCTATGACCACCTCGGCCAAAAGTCCCATCGATATAAATACCATCCGGTTTGATCGCTAACCCATCGATGGATTCATGAAGCAGTACAGATACGTGTTGGAAAGATTCAGTCATAATATTCTCGTTTCGCTGAACAAAGCGCGATTGATGCTTAGTTAGTGTACCGTTTTCACACTCGACCGCTACCCATAAGCATAGACAGGACGTGACATTGCGCTAAGTTTAATGGTTTTGCTATCAGCTAAGTCAATAAAAAGCAAAAAACCCATCATAACCGCGAAGCTATGATGGGCCTGAAAAGGTGGAGTCGACATATAAGCCGGGTTCTGTTCCGCTTGCGCGGCGGTAGCCATTCCTCTAGGCCAGCAATCGCTCACTGGCTCAAGCAACCTACCCGCCTCCTAACGCGAGCAACGTTATGTGGAAGCCTATTTGGTCTTGCTCCGGGTGGAGTTTACCTTGCTACGAACTGTTGCCAGACGCACGGTGCGCTCTTACCGCACCCTTTCACCCTTACCTGATCCCCAAAGGGCCATCGGCGGTCTTCTCTCTGTTGCACTTGTCGTAGGCTTGCGCCCCCCAGGCATTACCTGGCACCCTGCTCTATGGAGCCCGGACTTTCCTCCCCCTTATCAGTCTCCCTAACACAAGGTTAAGGGACGTCAATAAGGCAGCGGCTACCCAGTCAACTCCGGTCACGGATTCTATAGATAAGCGTAGAGGCTGTCTAGCAACAATCTCTAACCCGTCTATAATTCGACGCAACCGCTCAAAAAGCCAGCATTAATTTAAGTTTTCAAGGCCCCATTTGTACAAGGCATTTTTCTTGACGTTATAGATTTCAGCCGCCAAGGCCGCCGCTTTCTTTAAGGGTAACTCTTTACTTAAAATAGCTAAGCTTCTTAATGCCTCTTCCGGTAACGCTTGATTCGATGTTTCCCTCACACCATGAATCAATAGAACCATCTCTCCGCGTTTGCGGTTTTCATCTTGATTAATCCATTCAATTAACTCACCAAGTGGTAACCCTTGGATGGTTTCAAAGGTTTTGGTCAGCTCACGAGCCAAAACCACCTGGCGATCCGGACCTAAAATTTCCAGCATGTCCTGCAACGATTCGTTGATTCGATGCGGTGATTCATAAAAAATACACGTTCGCTCAACTTTGGCTATTTCTAAAAATTTATCTTTACGCCCTTTGCTTTTCGCCGGTAAAAAACCTTCAAAACTAAACCGATCTGAAGGTAAACCAGAAGCACTCAGTGCCGTAATAACCGCACAAGCACCAGGAAGAGGGACAACTTTAACACCCGCTTGACGACATTGATTGACTAAATGGTAACCTGGATCGCTGATCAGCGGTGTGCCCGCATCTGAAACGAGCGCTATCGACTGACCCGATAATAATTTATCAACTAATGCTTGAGCTTTGTGCTGTTCATTGTGATCATGCAAAGCGAACGTTTTAGTTTGGATATTGAAGTGAGCAAGCAGTTTACCTGTGTGGCGTGTATCTTCAGCGGCGATAACATCGACCTGAGCAAGCACATCAAGGGCACGTTGGGTGATATCACCTAGATTGCCAATTGGCGTCGGGACAATATAGAGGGTTGCTCCCTCTGCGGACACGGTTTTGTTATCTGTCATTTGTTTACCATCACTTCAACGATTAATATAGAGACAATTTTACACGGAATAATGAAAGAACCCATGGCTATGAAAAACCATCAGAGATGCAGTGTAACACGCTTACTCACTCCCGTTGCATTGGCAATCATGCTAGCGGCTTGTTCAACCACACCGTCAGTACCAACGTCTGTACAGATCACCGATAAACCACAGCTATCGGCACAAACCTATTTAATGCGTGCAGATAGCAGCCAAGGCAACTTACAAAATGATTGGCTCATTATGGCACTCAAAGCTGCCGTTGCCGACAATGATTCCGCACAGGCAGAATTATTGATTCGCCGTATCTCAAAACAAACCTTGAGTGAGACTCAACAGGCAGAGTGGCAACTTGCTCGCGCTCAGTTATCTTTTAATCAACAGCAATACCAAACGGTCTTATCGCGGCTCAGTTTCCCTACGGATTGGCGGTTAGACCCGCGACAATGGCAGAAGTACTATCAGCTGAGGGCTGACAGTTTGCTCGCGCTGGAACGTGCCTTTGACGCGAATCGAGAACTCGTTGGGTTGTATGAACATTCGACGCCTGACCAGCAATCGATGATTGCACAACAAATTTGGCAGAATTTTGATGGGTACTCTAGCTCAACCATTACAACGCTAAGTACTGGAGCGGATGAAGAGATTCTCGATGGTTGGTTACAACTGGCTATCTATGTCAAAACGCTCGGTAGCGATTTACCGCAATTAAAAAATACTTTAGAAAAATGGCTAAAAGAAAACGCCTCACATCCTGCGGCTCGTTACACCCCTCAAACGATCAGTGATATTTTAGCGTTAGATCTCGTTCAACCTACTCACACCGCCTTACTACTGCCACTCAGTGGTCGCTTTGCTAAGCAAGCAGAGCTGATTCGTGACGGCTTTATCATGGCAATGATGAACGATCCTCAGCGCGATCCTAACGCCACCCTGACCATTTTGGACACCAATACTGAAAGCTTAGAAAATGTTGATGCGATTTTGGCAGAAAAACAGGTCGATTTTGTCGTTGGCCCACTGATTAAAAGCGATATCGAAAAGTTACAAGCTTTTCAGAAAAAACGCGGCCAAGCGATCCCAACCTTAGCGCTGAATATTCCGGACAAGATTGAGCCGTCCAGTACAACTTGCTATCTCACACTCTCTCCTGAGCAAGAAGTTGCTCAAGCCGCCAAGTATTTGTTCAGTCAAGGCTACCGATACCCATTAATTTTAGCACCACAGGGTAGCTACGGCGATCGTGTGGTTGAAGCCTTCAATCAAGAATGGCGTCAATACAGTACCAATAAGGTCGCGGTGAACTTATTTGGTGACAAACGACAGTTACAACGCAATATCAACAACGTTTTCGCTCTTCAAGCAAGCCAACAGAATATTGCCCAAATGAACTCATTATTGGGTATCAGCTTAGAGAGCCAGCCTCGTAGCCGACGCGATATTGATGCGGTATACATTGCAGCGGGTATTGCTGACCTCACGTTGATCAAACCTTTTATTGAGGTCGCCATTAATCCAGATACCCGTCCTCCTAAGCTGTTTTCTAATTCAAACAGCAACAGCGGAGGTCGTCAATTTGAAGATCTCACCGGGATCACTTATAGCGATATTCCACTGTTGATCGAGTCTGGTAACGCAGTTGCCACTCAAGCGGCTGAACTTTGGCCACGAACGTCCAATGCCGATCGTCGTTTGCAAGCGCTCGGGATGGATGCCTATCAACTGATGTTGGAACTCCCACAGATGAAAGCCGTCAAAGGATATACCATTTCTGGCCAAACTGGTGTGCTTGGTATTGATCAAAACTGTATAGTACAGCGTGAAATTAGTTGGGCGGAGCATGGGGCTCTTTAGTCGCCGAAATACGGGACTGCATTATGAACAAGTGGCGGCAGATTACCTCAGCCGCCACGCACTACGTTTACTGGAAAAAAACTTTACCACTCGCGTTGGCGAAATTGATCTGGTGATGCGCGATGGCTCTTGCTTAGTCTTTGTTGAAGTAAAATATCGTAAAAATCAATCTTACGGCCATGCCGCCGAGATGGTCACTTCGCATAAAAAAACTCGCTTGATCAAAGCTGCGAATTGGTGGATGCTCAAGCACGGACTCAGTGTCGATAATACCGATTTTCGTTTCGATGTCGTGGCCATTCATGACAACGGTCAGCACATTGAGTGGATAAAAAACGCAATAACCCAAGGATAATCAATCAATGCTCGATAGCATTAAAGATAGCTTTACTGAAAGTATTCAAATTCAAATCGCCGCCGCCGAGGCCTTACCAGATGCGATTATGCATGCCGCGCAAGCGATGGTCGTCACGCTACTCAATGGTCAGAAAATCCTCTGCTGTGGTAATGGAGGATCGGCCGCCAATGCTCAGCAGTTTGTCTCTTGTTTACTGAATCGTTTTGAAACTGAGCGTCCCAGCTTACCCGCGATGGCACTCACCGCCGACAATACGACTTTGACCGCTGTCGCCAATGACTACCATTACCAAGAGATTTTCTCTAAACAAGTCCGAGCATTTGGTCAAGCGGGTGATGTACTGCTAGCCATATCTACCAGTGGTAATAGTAAAAACATCATCAAAGCGATGGAGGCCGCGGTGACACGCGATATGACCATTATTGCCTTAACGGGTAAAGATGGTGGAGAAATGGCAGGGTTACTTGGGGAGAATGATGTCGAGATTCGTATTCCTTCCCATCGCACCGCCCGTATTCACGAAGTGCACATGGTCACTTTACACTGTTTATGTGACTTAATTGACCAAGTGTTGTTTCCAGCTCACGAAGAGTAACCCATGAAAAACGCCCGGTTCAACTTATTCGCTCTACTTGCCCTACTGTTTATCTTACCGCTGTCTGGCTGTGCTGGTTTTTTAGTCGCAGGAGCGGCAGCAACGGTTAACATTGCGACAGATCCTCGTTCAACGACTGAACAATGGCAAGATAAAAACCTTGAATTAGAAATCACAGGGTTAAGTAATAAACCGCCTTTCCGTAGTCAAATGCGTATCACGGCCAGCTCATTTCGAGGCACGGTAGTCTTGATTGGTCAATCGCAAACCAATGAGTTACTCGAGCAATTTATTGGCCAAATCGAGCAACTTAAAGGGGTGAACCACTTACACAATCAAGTCAAAATACAAGCGCCGTTAACCGTCGGTCAAGTCAGTAATGACAGTTGGCTCACCACCAAGGTCAAATCAGCCTTGTTGGCTAAATCAGAGCTGCGCGGCGTGAAAGTCTCAGTGATCACTGAAAATAGAGAAGTATTTTTGCTCGGTTACGTTACTCAAGAACATGCAGAAATAGCGACTGATGTTGCACGTCATGTATCAGGAGTTAAGCAAGTCATCAAAGCGTTTGAATACGCCGATTAAGCTTAATCAAATAATAAATCGCGCCAATAAAAAAAGCAGCGTCATCGCTGCTTTTTTTATTATCGTATTTTATCATCGAAGGTTATTTAACCACTCGAAGGCTTGGTCTACCTTGAGGTTTTGATGGTTCAGTATCGGTAGGTTGCTCATCAGCACCACTGTCTTGAGCAGCAATAGCACTCTCAGTCACCTGAGTCAGCGTTTGCTGATAAGCCGGCTCTGGTTCAAACATGGTGCCTGCCCCGTTCTCACGGGCATAAATGGCTTGCACCGCATAAAGAGGAACAATCACTAAGTGAGGGCGTCCACCAAAGCGAGCACTGAACGTGACCTCATCATCACCTAACTCTAAATTACCCACCGCGCGAGGAGCGATATTGAGGATGATCTGTCCATCTTGGACGAACTCCATCGGTACTCGTACCCCTTGCAGAGTTGCATCAATCACAAGGTGTGGTGTTAATTCATTGTCTAACAACCAATCATAAAACGCACGTAGCATGAAAGGTCGACGAGGTGTCATTTTTTCAATATCCATAACACACCGATTAACGCGACAGGCGCATCTCACGCTCAGCTTCTGTCAAAGAGGCTAAGAATGAATCACGCTCAAATACACGATTCATGTAGACTTTTAATTCTTTAGAACCAGGACCAATTAATTCAATACCTAAGACTGGTAAACGCCATAGTAATGGCGCGAGATAGCAGTCAATTAAGCTGAACTCTTCGCTCATGAAGTATTCGTATTCGGCAAATACCGGCGCAAGCGTTAATAAGTCGTTACGCAGTTTATTACGAGCCGCTTCCGCTTCGCTAGCATTACCACGAATCACTTTATCCGCTAATGAATACCAGTTTCTTTCGATACGATAGATCATTAAACGACTATTACCACGAGCGACCGGATAAACTGGCATCAAAGGTGGATGAGGAAAACGCTCATCTAGGTATTCCATAATGATTTTTGAATCGTACAGCGCAAGCTCACGATCAATCAGCGTTGGGACCGACTTATAGGGATTCAGTTCGATAAGTTCAGCAGGCAGATTATCTTCATCAACCAGTTCAACTTCAACACTGACACCTTTTTCAGCCAGCACAATACGTACCTGATGGCTATACATATCAGACGCACTCGAAAATAGAGTCATCACAGAACGTTTATTGGCAGCGACAGCCATGGAGCCCTCCAGCACACACTTACAAGTATAAAAACAATGGAGGCTTAGCCTCCATTGATGATTCGAATAATCAAAAATTAGCATGGCATAATAGCATATTTCGTGCTCATCACGCTAATGTTCTTTCTTAAGCGTAATAACACTCGCCATGTAATCCGTTATTACCAATACAAAAAAGCCCAGCAAATGCTGAGCTTTTCGAACCACAATCCAGCCGAAGCTGAAGGATAATCTTTGAAAAAGATTAACGCTTAGAGAATTGAGGTTTACGACGTGCTTTACGTAGACCAACTTTCTTACGTTCAACGCAACGAGCGTCGCGAGTAACGTAGCCAGCAGCACGTAGTGCAGGACGTAGTGATTCATCGTACTCCATAAGAGCGCGAGTGATACCGTGACGGATAGCACCAGCTTGACCAGAAATACCACCACCTTTAACAGTGATGTATAGGTCAAATTTCTCTGTCATTTCAACAAGCTCAAGTGGCTGTTTAACCACCATGCGCGAAGTTGGACGACCGAAGTATTCATCAAGACTGCGCTTGTTGATTACGATGTTGCCGCTGCCTGGTTTAATAAAAACACGTGCAGCTGAGCTTTTGCGACGGCCAGTGCCGTAGTATTGATTCTCTGCCATTTCCGAAATCCCCAATTAGATGTCTAGTACTTTTGGTTGTTGAGCAGCATGGTTGTGCTCAGCGCCAGCGTAAACTTTCAGCTTACGGTACATAGCACGGCCTAGAGGACCACGTGGAAGCATACCTTTAACCGCTAGTTCAAGAACCATTTCTGGCTTACGATCGATCAGCTTTTCAAAGCTGATTGATTTCAGGCCGCCAGGGAACTCAGTGTGACGGTGGTAGATTTTACCTTTAGCCTTGTTACCAGTTACAGTAACTTTCTCCGCGTTTACAACGATGATGTAATCACCAGTGTCAACGTGTGGAGTATATTCAGCTTTATGTTTGCCACGTAGGCGAGATGCAATTTCACTTGCAAGACGGCCAAGAGTTTTACCTTCAGCGTCTACAACGTACCAGTCGCGTTTTACAGTTTCTGGTTTAGCAACGAAAGTTTTCATGCTAACAATAACCCGTTAATTAAAATTTACACTTAAAGGAGCATTTGCTCCCACTGTCTAAGAGCCCAGACATCACCCCTTCGAGTGGATGGCACTCTGGCCTAAAAGGCCGCAGTAACGGTGGGTTGCAGGATTATAGAGAAGAGAGCGGAAAAAATCACCTTTTTTTGCTTAAAATCACAAAAAACTCTGCCAATCACTATCTCGCTTCGAAAATCAGTCAATAAACAACAAATAGCATTACATAAAGTGAATTAATGAAGGTTCATCCGCATCGAGAATAGTCACCATCAATTTCAATCAACATAGTCGCGCAGCGTTTTGGGCTCTTTTTAAGGTAAATGTGCTTTCGCCAAATACTCATGGCTTTGCATTTCAATCAATCTTGACTGACAGCGTTTAAACTCAAAACTTAACCGCTCTCCAGCATAGAGCTCTTCTAACTTCACCTGCGCCGAAATAATCAGTTTGACATGACGCTCATAAAACTCATCCACTAAAGCGATAAATCGACGAGCAGCATCCTCAGTGAGTGGCCCCATCTGAATTACCTCAGCCAGTAAGACGGTATGATAAACACGAGACAGTTCAATATAGTCATTTTGACTACGAGCCGTTTGGCACAATTGAGCAAACGTCGCATACAATACGCCATCACTGGCTTTGACCACTGTTAATTGGCGATGATTGATGGCAATTTGCGTCTGGAACTCTTTATCACTACTCACTAGCTGAGTGTAATACTTGTCTAGATTATGCTGCGCTTGTTCATCTAATGGCGAATGATAAATTTCGGCTTGCTGTAGCGTTCGCAAGCGATAATCTACACCACTATCAACATTCAAAATGTGGCAATGCTGCTCAATCAGTGCAATAGCGGGTAAAAAACGAGCCCGCTGCAAACCATTACGATAGAGCTCTGCTGGCGGAATATTCGAGGTTGCAACCAAAACCACACCGCGAGCGAATAGTCCTTGCAATAAAGTGGCTAAGATCATCGCATCGGTAATGTCTGAGACAAAAAATTCATCAAAGCAGATCACGACGGCTTCTTGGCTAAATTTTTCAGCGACCGATTCAAGAGGATCGCTGATTTCGCCCAATTGCTTTAATTCATCATGCACACGATACATAAAACGATGGAAATGGACGCGCATTTTCTTCTCGGTCGGTAAAGCATCAAAAAAGGTATCCATAAGATAGGTTTTCCCTCGCCCGACGCCTCCCCAAAAATACAGCCCCTGAGGTACGGTCATCGTCGGTGATGTAATACCCAGCCATTTTTTCCAACGCGAAGGTCGAACCACCGGTTGATTAATAAATTCACATAACTGATGATGGAGCGCATCCAACGCCTCGACGGCGAGAGCTTGCGCGGCATCGTGTTGAAATCCTGAGCGTTTTAAATCTTGTTCGTATCGCTGTTTCGGTGTCATGATTACTTACTGTATCTCTAAGGAATAAAAACTGCCATCAGGCGCACATGCATTTTGCTTTATCGAATATCACTCTCATAGTAACATGTCACTACAGCATGTGTAACCAACCCGTAAAAAACATGTTAAATAACAACAATAAGGAGTCGTTATGCCTTGGATTTATGCCGTTGTAGGCCTAATAGTGGGGATGGTTGTCGGAGTCGTTATTGCACGCTTGACCGCTGACAACTACAAAAACCAAAAGTCTCTGCAAAAAGAGCTGGATAACGCAAAATTTGCCATGGACCAACAGCGCCAAGAGCTGGCTGATCATTTTGCTCAAACCGCAGAAATGCTTGATACACTCGGCAAAGATTATACCAAGCTCTATCAACATATGGCGAAAACAGCCACAGAGCTACAGCCTAATCTTCCAGAACAAGATAATCCGTTTATGAAAAAAATGGCTCAACATAAAGACAACGAGCCAAAACAAGAACTCGTTGAGCAGCCGCCTAAAGATTATGCACAAGGGGCGACCGGGTTATTAAAAAATGAACCGAAAACCATCCTACGTTCTTCAGATGTTATTCACAGTAAAGTGAATTAAACCTTTTGCTCCCTCCAATAGATTGATCAGGGAGCATGCAATGGGTACTGAAGACTCAATTCGCAACACAATGATGAACTTTGTAAAGGTTTTTAAGTCATAACTTTCACTCAGCCTATTGAAGTTTTTTTGTTCAAGGCAAATATTACTTTCATGAAGCATTTATTTACGAGGATTGTTACGATGAAAAAACCTTTGCTTGTTTTAACGGCTCTCTCTTTAAGCTTAAGTTCCCTCATCACACCATTGCAGGTTAATGCGGCATTACCCATTGCAATACAAGGCCAAACACTGCCTAGCCTGGCTCCGATGCTAGAAACGGTGACACCCGCCGTAGTCAGTATCGCGGTAGAGGGGACTCAAGTTGCTCGCCAGCGTATCCCTGATCAATTTCGTTTCTTTTTTGGTCCTAATTTCCCAACGGAACAGTTTCAAGAACGCCCTTTTCGAGGGCTCGGTTCTGGGGTCATTATTAATGCCAGTAAAGGTTATATTGTTACCAACTATCACGTAATTAATGATGCAGAAAAAATTCGCGTCAAGTTGTATGACGGCAGAGAATTTAATGCAGAATTGGTTGGCGGTGATCAGATGTCTGATGTGGCTTTACTGAAAATCAACACCACCACAAATCTTACTGAGATGCCAATCGCCGATTCCGATCAATTACGCGTCGGTGACTTTGCGGTCGCGATTGGTAATCCCTTCGGTCTTGGACAAACGGTGACTTCTGGCATTATCTCGGCGCTGGGCCGTAGCGGCTTAAATTTAGAAAATTTTGAAAACTTTATTCAAACCGATGCAGCGATCAACAGTGGTAATTCTGGTGGTGCATTAGTGAATCTCAATGGCGAATTGATCGGTATTAATACCGCTATTTTAGGTCCTAATGGGGGTAATGTAGGGATTGGCTTTGCGATCCCATCCAATATGATGAAAAACCTCACCGATCAAATCATTGAGTTTGGAGAAGTCAAACGCGGCATGCTTGGTGTACAAGGGGGAGAGATTTCTTCTGAACTGGCGGAAGCTTTAGGCTATACCTCAAGCAAAGGGGCGTTTGTGAGTCAAGTCGTCGCAGACAGCGCAGCGGATAAAGCCGGAATTAAAGCTGGTGATATCATCGTCTCAATCAATGGCCGGAAAATCGATACTTTCTCCGAATTGCGAGCCAATGTCGCCACACTGGGACCGGGTAAAAAAGTGAAGCTAGGTGTGGTTCGTGATGGTAAAGACAAAACCTTCACCGTGACCTTAGAAGAGCAAGTGGTTAATAAAACCAAAGCGGATAATCTGCATCAAGGATTGACCGGTGCAGAGCTGTCCAACACAACCGCAAGTGATAGCATTCAAGGGGTTAAAATCACTCAGGTAGAAAAAGGCTCGACCGCTGAAGCTTATCAACTACAACAAGATGACATCATCATTGGGGTTAACCGTAAGCGAGTCAGAAATATCGCCGAGTTCAGAGCAGTATTAGAGCAATCACCAGCGATACTGGCGCTGAATATACAGCGCGGTGATAGAACACTCTATCTTGTTATACGTTAATCACTCACAACGAGTATCTCTCTTTCAAAGGCAGCGATCACTACGCTGCCTTTTGTTATTTCGGCTGGTGATGGTATCCTTGAAACACGCCTCTCATTACACCTCAACCCACATTACTGGAAGGTACCAATCAGCGGCAAATACTGTCAGCCTCCTGAGACTATCTCATTAGGTCTGATGAAGTTAATCAAGATAGTGCATCATTAATGCCGCATTGTCAGGTTTCTTAGTTAGCGACATCGTATCCATGTTAAGTTCAGTGGCATGAATATATTTGGGGAAAACATGCTGATTTATCTGATTCGCTCTATTGGGCTTGGGTTGGTTATCGCACTCGCGGTGATTGTAGTCACGCCTTCATTACGAGCTCATCTGGTCGTTAAACCGAGCGCTCAACCCGCTCATATTGCCTCGTTACAAATTTCATTTAATGATGCGGTACGCCGAGCAGCTCCAGCCGTAGTCAATATCTACAGTCGAAAATATTCAGAAAACGATCGTAGCAAATTATCAACACAAGGTCTCGGCTCCGGCGTTATTGTCAGTGAAAAAGGTTATATCATCACCAATTACCATGTGATCGCTCAGGCCGATCAAATCATTGTCGCCTTGCAAGATGGTCGAGTGGCGGCGGCACAATTGGTGGGCCAAGATCGACGCACCGATATCGCTATTTTACAAATTGAAGGCAATAACTTACCCGTCATTCCTCAAAATCCTAACTATCATGCCAAAGTGGGAGATGTGGTACTCGCCATTGGCAATCCCTATAACTTAGGCCAAACCACCACCTTCGGCATTATCTCTGCAACTGGTCGATCATCGATCAGTGCTGATGGTCGACAAGCCTTTATTCAGACCGATGCGGCAATTAATGAAGGTAATTCGGGAGGGGCTTTAGTCAACACGCAAGGTGAGTTAGTCGGCATTAATACCGCCTCTTTTCAACAGGCGACTGAATTAGAGACCTATGGAATTTCTTTTGCGATTCCGTTTGTTCTGGCTAATAAAATCATGGAAAAAATCATCGCCGATGGGCGAGTAATTCGGGGCTATATCGGCGTTGATGGACAAGATATTAATGCCGTGACTTCCCGTCTACTGGGTAGTGATCATATCGGTGGTATTGTGGTTCTCGGGGTTGATCCCAATGGGCCTGCCGCCCAAGCCGGATTTATGGTTCGTGACATTATTTTAAAAATCGACGAGCAAAAAATTAACGGTCGGCAGAGCGTTATGGATATGGTTACCGATCTGCGCCCTGGCAGTGTGATTGAGTTTACCTTGCTACGTAAAGGGCAAGAGATGATTGTGCCAGTGACAATTGCCGAAGATAGCCGAGAATAAACTCACTGTTTGATTGATTCTCCTACAGCAAAAACAGATAAAAAAACGGAGCCGTTAGGCTCCGTTTTTTCAATGAGAACGCGAGTTCTAGCATTATTTCTTAGTAAGCTTCTCTTTAATACGAGCTGCTTTACCAGATAGATCGCGTAGGTAGTACAATTTGGCACGACGTACTGCACCACGGCGCTTCACTTCAATGCTAGCGATGATTGGAGAGTGAGTTTGGAACGTACGCTCAACACCTTCACCGTTAGAAATCTTACGTACAGTGAAAGCTGAGTGTAGACCACGGTTACGGATAGCGATTACAATGCCTTCATAAGCCTGTAGACGCTCACGATCACCTTCTTTTACCTTAACTTGAACCACAACAGTGTCACCTGGTGCGAATTTAGGTAGGTCTTGTTTCATTTGCTCTTGTTCTAGAGCCTTGATGATATTACTCATGTTTTTAAATTCCTAGAATAAACTGATACTAAATTTAATAGGTTACTGTTGAGTCTCTTTAATGTACTCAGCCAGTAATTGTTCCTGTTCGTCAGTCAGAGCTAGGTTTTCCAGGAGCTCTGGTCTTCTTAGCCAAGTGCGGCCTAACGACTGTTTCAATCGCCAGCGACGAATTTCCTGATGATTACCAGACATCAATACCGCAGGTACGGTTTTTCCATCCAATACTTCAGGGCGCGTGTAGTGTGGGCAATCTAATAAGCCATTAGCAAAAGAATCTTCTTCTGCTGACGCGAAATCACCTAATACACCCGGAATAAAACGGGAGACGGTATCAATCAACGTCATGGCTGGAATTTCACCCCCAGTCATTACAAAATCACCGATTGACCATTCTTCATCAACCTCTGATTGTATAACGCGCTCATCTATCCCTTCGTAGCGGCCACAAATGAGCAATAAATTCTCATTCTTCGCCAGCTCTTCTACCCCTTGCTGATCGAGTTTACGACCTTGAGGAGAGAGATAAATCACTTTCGTCTTGCCCGGTGCGGCTGCTTTGGCTGTATGTATGGCGTCACGCAAAGGTTGCACCATCATTAACATACCAGGACCACCACCGTAAGGCTTATCATCGACCGTATGACGTTTGTCGTGAGCGAAATCGCGTGGATTCCAGCTCTGTACGGATAATAACCCTTTTTTTACCGCTTGGCCTGTGACTCCAAAATCCGTTACGCTACGGAACATTTCAGGAAATAGGCTAATAATGCCAACCCACATGTGTTCTTCGCCTTATCGATTTAGAGTTAAAACGCAGGATCCCAGTCAACTTCGATCCGTTGAGCGGTGCGATCAATCTGTTTGATCACTTGCTCTTCAAGAAACGGAATTAATCGTTCCTTTTGCCCAAAAGCATCTTTAAGATTCGCTTTCACTACGAGAACATCGTTGGAGCCAGTTTCTAACATATCGACAACTTCACCAAGGTCATAACCTTGCGTTGTCACCACTCGCATTCCAAACAATTCACGCCAGTAGAATTCATCTTCTGACAGCTCAGGTAATGAAGCTGGGTCAATTGAAATTTCAAAGTTAGTCAATAGATGAGCATCTTCACGCACATCAAGACCTTCAAGTTTTGCCACCAAACCTTTGTTATGGCGCTTCCAACTTTCTACTTTGTACTCAACCCATTCGCCATTTTGGTTTACCAACCAAGGGCTATAATCGAAAATGCTTTCAGCATTGTCTGTGTAGGACAAAACTTTAAGCCAGCCACGAATGCCATAAGAAGCACCAAACTTGCCTACAACAATTTTCTCGCCTTGCTCGCTCATTGTCTGTTTGCCTTTCATCGACATAAACTAGTTGCTACTGGTCATTAAGCCGCTTTTTGAGCGTCTTTAACTAGTTTAGCTACGCGATCAGATAGAGATGCGCCTTGTGATACCCAATGGTTCACGCGATCTAGATCAACACGTAGGCCTTCTTCTTTGCCCGCTGCTGTTGGGTTGAAGAAGCCAACTTTCTCAATGAAACGGCCAGTTGCTGAGTTGCGGCTATCAGCTACAACGATTTGATAAAATGGACGCTTTTTAGCGCCGTGACGTGCCAAACGAATGGTTACCATGTCGTCCTCTTTGCTTTCTCAAAAATAAAATTAACCCCAGAAACTATTTACTTAAAACAGTTTGGGGTCTCGTGCCAAAATAAAGCCTCGGAATTTTACTCTTATTCCGAGGCTTTGCAAGGGGTTTAGCTACTTTTTCACCAGCATAAATTGCATTTTAACTTTGTGATTTAGGTAACAGCTTTAAAAAGAGACAAAAAAACAAACCGGCTTACAGAAAACTCAAGCCTCGCTTTTTTAGCGACCAAACGGGTTAAAACCACCGCCGCCCATCATGCCTTGCATATTACGCATCATGCCTTTCATGCCACCTTTTTGCATTTTTTTCATCATTTTTTGCATTTGGGTAAACTGTTTTAGCAACCGGTTAATATCTTGTACTTGTGTTCCTGAGCCTGCCGCAATGCGCTTTTTACGAGAGCCTTTGATTAAATCGGGATTTTGTCTCTCTTTCATGGTCATCGAATTGATGATGGCTTCCATTTGTTTGAACATGCGGTCATCGACTTTATCTTTTACCCCCGCAGGAAGCTGTGACATTCCGGGAAGCTTATCCAGCATTCCCATCATGCCACCCATATTTTTCATTTGACCTAATTGTTCGCGGAAATCTTCTAAATCAAAGCCTTTTTTCTCTTTGAATTTTTTGGCCAACTTCTCAGCTTTGTCTTGATCAACATTACGCTGCAAATCTTCAATTAATGATAAGACATCGCCCATCCCAAGAATACGCGAGGCAACGCGATCCGGATGGAAAGCTTCAAGAGCATCGGTTTTTTCTCCGACCCCTAAAAACTTAATCGGTTTTCCGGTCACATGACGTACCGACAAAGCCGCACCGCCACGTGCATCACCATCAACCTTGGTTAAAATCACCCCGGTGAGTGGTAGAGTATCACCAAACGCTTTGGCGGTATTCGCGGCATCTTGTCCTGTCATTGCGTCAACGACGAACAACGTTTCTACCGGATTAATGGCGGAATGAAGGGCTTTGATCTCAGCCATCATCACTTCATCAACCGCTAATCGCCCCGCCGTATCGACAATCAAAACATCGTAAAATTTCTTCTTAGCGTGATCGACTGCCGCGTTAGCAATATCAATCGGCTTTTGATCCGCTGATGAAGGGAAAAAATCGACGCCTAAGTCATTGGCTAACGTTTCTAACTGTTTGATCGCAGCAGGACGGTAAACGTCCGCAGAAACCACTAATACCTTTTTCTTATCACGCTCTTTAAGTAACTTAGAGAGTTTACCGACACTGGTCGTTTTACCTGCACCTTGTAAACCCGCCATTAAAATGATCGCTGGAGGCTGAGCCGCGAGATTCAACGCTTCATTCGCGGCTCCCATAACGGTCTCAAGCTCATGACGAACAATTTTAATAAACTCTTGCCCAGGCGTTAAAGACTTGGAAACCTCAACCCCCACTGCACTCTCTTTTACTCGACTAACGAAGTCACGCACCACCGGCAAAGCAACATCAGCCTCGAGTAGCGCCATACGTACTTCGCGCAGGGTATCTTTTATATTGTCTTCAGTGAGACGACCTTTACCACTAATATTCTTTAGGGTTTTAGATAAACGATCGGTTAAATTTTCAAACATGTTTTTCTCTTCGCGATTAGGCGACCAATGCGCCTGAGTATACCTTAGCCAACTGCTTAGGCATACCCATTGCAAGCTAGCTGTCGAGTTTCTTTATTAGATTGGGTTATCTGTCGATATCTCAACTCTCAAAAACGATTGCGATCCAACGTAGCTCATTAAGGTTTGGCAAGGTATAATTCGCCAACTCAGCCACCAAATTTGTGACCAGCATGGATAACCTAATCGCTATTGTTGCCGCTACGCTTTATTTTTTATCGATTGCCACGATTATCCCTGGATTGCTTAACCAAACGGGTATTAAGGCAAAGACTGTTTTTATTAGCGCCACATTGGGGCTTTTTTTTCATGCCTGGTTACTCAGTGGCTTAATTTTTCACAGCAGTGGACAAAACCTCAGTATTCTTAATGTCGCGTCACTGATCAGCTTTATCATTGCTTTGGTGATGAGCTTAGCGATGTTCAAGGTACGCTTATGGTTTTTACTGCCGGTGGTATACAGCTTCTCAGCGATCAATTTATTCTTGGCGACTTTTCTGCCGAGTACCTTTATCACTCATTTAGAGCGTGAGCCAGAGCTCATGGTCCATATCGCCTTAGCCCTTTTTTCTTATTCAACCTTATCCATTGGCGCATTATACGCTTTACAGCTCGCTTGGCTTGATTACAAATTGAAAAAAAAGAAAGGCTTATCCATCAACCCTAATTTACCGCCATTGATGATGGTCGAGCGCCAACTGTTTAAAATTATTTTAATCGGCAACGTTCTGCTGACAGGGACATTATTAACCGGCGCTCTTTTTGTGCAAGATATGTTTGCTCAAGGTAAAGCACATAAAGGCATTTTATCGTTCATCGCTTGGATCGTTTACTCGATTTTATTATGGGGTCATTATCAAAAAGGATGGCGAGGACGTAAAGTGACTTGGTTTGCCGTTGCTGGGGCGACATTACTTACCTTGGCTTACTTTGGCAGTCGATTTGTCAGAGAGATTATTCTGCGCTAAGGTCTGTTTATTCATGACTTCCTCAACCTATCATTATGGTAAATAACGCCTATTTAGATCTAACGATGGGTGAAAACGGTGGACTTAATCCCCATATAAACTCAGAGTATTGTATTGCGAGATAAAAGTTCATCCTCAAACCACTTGGAGTAACAGGTAGACAGCCAGTGAGTAAGCTGCCCTCACAAACAGAGATAACAATGTGAATGGGGTTAAGCCAACACGGCTAGCACCGATATAACTGCCAGTAGGAAGCGGAGACTATCTTTTTTTATTATTGAACCTCTATAAGGAAACAAAGCGTTTTGGACGACATATCAACGGGTATCTTATTTGCGCTACTCGCGTGTCTTATCGTTATATCTGCCTACTTCTCCGGCTCAGAAACGGGCATGATGGCGCTTAACCGCTATCGTCTTAAGCATCTAGCGAGTACTGGTCATAAGGGCGCTAAACGCGTTGAACGGTTACTCAGTCGTCCAGACCGTTTAATCGGCCTGATCTTGATTGGCAATAACTTAGTCAATATCCTCGCCTCCGCGATTGCCACGATCATTGGCATGCGACTGTATGGTGATATTGGTGTCGCGATAGCAACCGGCGTATTAACTCTGGTGATTCTCGTCTTCGCGGAAGTGACTCCGAAAACGTTAGCTGCGATTTATCCTGAACGGGTATCTTATACCAGCAGTGTTGTGCTGACGTTTCTAATGAAAGTGCTTTCTCCATTAGTGGTTTTTATCAATTTCATTACTAACGGTTTTATCCGCTTATTGGGTCTTAATGCCAAACACACACGCGATGACCCTCTCAGCTCTGAAGAACTACGCACCATTGTTAACGATGCTGGACGGCTTATTCCTCGTCGTCACCAAGATATGCTGTTATCTATTCTTGATTTAGAACATGTGACGGTGAATGACATCATGATTCCACGTAATGAAATTACGGGTATCAATATCAATGATGATTGGAAGTCGATCATTCGCCAACTGACCCACTCCCCTCACGGTCGAGTGGTGCTGTATCGAGACAATATTGATGAAGCCGTCGGTATGCTGCGCTTACGCGAAGCGGCACGGTTAATGTTAGAAAAAAACGAATTCAATAAAGAAACGCTCTTTCGGGCCGCTGATGAAGTGTATTTTATTCCGGAAGGGACACCGCTTAATGTCCAGCTACTAAAATTCCAACGTAATAAACAAAGAATTGGTCTTATCGTTGATGAGTACGGCGATATTATTGGTCTGATTACCTTGGAAGATATTCTAGAAGAGATTGTCGGTGAATTTACCACCTCAATGGCGCCAAGCTTAGCTGAAGAGATCACGCCACAAGGTGATGGCAGCTTCTTAATCGAAGGCAGTGCTAATATTCGCGATATTAATAAAAGCTTAAAATGGAAATTACCAACCGATGGACCAAGAACCCTGAACGGACTGATTTTAGAGCATTTGGAAGAGATCCCAGAAACTCACTTAAGTGTTAAAGTTGCTAATCATCCGATGGAAATTGTCCAGTTAGAAGAAAACCGCATTAAACTGGTACGAGTCTACCCGCGAAAAATCAAAAAGGCTTAATCTCTGTTAACGTTAATCATCTCGATAATAGACCGATAAAAAATGGGCGGTATTGATTACCGCCCATTTTATTGCCTAAACCGTTTAAGTGGTTAATTCACTTGTAGGTTTTTTAGCATCGATTCAGGTAAAGCAAGTTGATCATTTTTGTTCACCCCAATACCGCTACTTAACACTTGCTGAGCAATCGCTTGTGCTTCCGATAAAGAGTGCATCGCTGCGGTACCGCACTGGTACTCATTGAGTTCTGGAATATCCTTTTGGTCCCGCACTTTCAAGACATCTTCCATCGCGGCTAACCACGCCGTAGCCACTTGCTGCTCGGTAGGTGCACCAATCAAACTCATATAAAATCCAGTACGACAGCCCATTGGGGAAATATCAATAATTTCCACCTGTTCGCTATTAAGATGATTACGCATGAACCCTGCATAAAGGTGCTCTAGAGTATGAATTCCTTTTTCAGACAAAATAGCTTGATTAGGCAGAGTAAAACGCAGGTCAAATACAGTAATCGTATCGCCTTTCGGGGTTTGCATGGTTTTCGCTACCCGTACAGCGGGAGCTTGCATGCGAGTATGATCAACCGTAAAGCTATCTAATAGTGGCATAAAACTTATCTCCTTGTTTAACCCTTAAAATACTCATTCACATCTTGCCCTAAATCAACCAGCAACCTCAGTCAACGAGGAAAAAGAATGACATTTGCGTATCCACACGCCAGTGATTATGACGGTAAATAGCTGAAGTAATCGGCCAAAAACGCATCAAAACTTTGTGTATCTTGCTGCTCTATCTGTAACTGAGCTTCACGTGAACGCATCACTTCTTGCTTCATTTTCTGTTCAGAATAGACTTGGTAAGCATGTTGTAAGTTATCATTACGGTAACGCTCACCAAGATAACTTCCAACTTTACCTAAACCGCCCAGTTGCTGAGTTTTATCCAGTAAACGAGCCGATAAAGTGTGCTGAGGATGATCAATCCAGCTAGCAAGCTCTCGACATACCTCTTGATAGGCATTACCGCCACACGCGGCGTCCATTTGCTCAGCAATCAAACTTAGGTCTGCAAATACGCGTTTCGCCCACGCCGTCAGGGTCAATTTTTCACCATGACAGCCAATTTGTAATTCTAGCCCTGGTTTTCGTCCTTCAAGGACCACTTTACTCCAGTTATCGCGCCAACACTGTAACTCACAATTATCCATCGGTTCTGAATCTGATAAAGCAGTCCATGTGAGGAACAAATCTAAAAAACGCACTTGCTGTTCAGTAATCCCGATCGGACTGAAAGGATTGACATCCAATGAGCGCACTTCAATGTATTCAACCCCGCCACGCGCCAGTGCTTCTGACGGCTTTTCACCATTTTTGGCGACACGTTTCGGACGAATCGGCGCATAGAGCTCATTTTCAATTTGTAAAATATTGCTATTCAGTTGACGATATTCACCATCGACCTTGACTCCAATATTAGCAAAAAGCTCAGAAGGCGTTCTGATCGCTTGATTTAAGCCAGTTAAATATTGCTCTAAGCTATTAAAACCTATCTTGAGGCTACTTTGCGCATCATTGGTATAACCCAAATCACTCAATCTCAACGAGGTTGAATAAGGCAAATAGAGCGTTTTACCTATCGATTCGAAGGGTAACTGCGTTTCTCTTCCTTGGATAAATGAAGAGCACAGCGCCGGAGAGGCACCAAAAAAGTAAGGGATCAGCCAACCAAAGCGGTAATAGTTACGGATTAAGCCAAAATAGGCTTGCGACTGGCTAGCTTGACGCTCTTGTTCCGTTTGCTGACCATATAAAGCATCCCAAAATGTGCTTGGAAATGAAAAATTGAAATGCACACCAGAGATGATCTGCATTAAGCTGCCATAACGCTGTTTTAATCCCGTTCGATATAAAGTTTTCATTCGTCCGGTGTTAGAAGTACCGTATTGAGCAAGCTGAATGTCTGCTTCACTACCAACATAACAAGGCATAGAAAGCGGCCAGAGCTTTTCATCACCGATATTAGCTTGCGCAAAATGATGAATGTCGGCTAATTGAGCCATTAAGGTATCGACGTTGTTCGACACTGGCGTAATAAATTCCAGTAATGATTCAGCAAAATCGGTGGTAATCCAAGCATTAGTTAATGCTGACCCCAAGGCTTCTGGATGCGGTGTTTGGGCAATGTTGCCATCGACGGTATAACGTAAAGTTTCACGTTCAACACCGCGGCCAAACTGCTGAAATATTTCTGGTTGATTAGCAACTCGTGCTAGTCGCTCGGCAAAATTAGTCAAAATAAAATTCGCTTATAAAAATAGATGATGTTTTAGATATCGCTACCGCAGGCCCACTGAATCCCGATAGGGTTTGTTCAGAAGAAACAGACTCAATCCATTGATCATCACTTTGTCACAGCAACCAGGGCCACGTAATATTTTTGTGGCCTTGGTTGCTCAAGTAACGATGTAGAACGCGATGCTTGATACGCGACATTAAGCACAATGGCTCATCGAATCGGCTCGAAAGCCTTATTTTTCTTCTACGTTGCGTTATATATGCATGCTCTACTGGATTATTTCAAGTTCTTCAATCGGAATTGATAATTTTTCTAATTGTGGCCTTAAGCTTTTAGCATCGCCAACCACAATAATTTGATAATCCTCTGGGACAAACCATTTAGCTGCCAATTCATTCAGTGTCGACTTATTCACCATTTTCAACAGGCGATTACGCTGCTGGAGATAATCTCGGTCTAGATTATTAGTCAACATTTGGCCAATCAATTGCGCTTTTTGCGAGGGAGTCTCGTAACTCAACGCCTCTTGCTGACCAACGGCAAGACGTAAAAAGGCCATTTCATCCGTAGTTAAACCATACTGACTAAAATGGGTCAGTTCTTGGATGATTTCTTGAATGGCCGGTAACGTTGCATTAGCTCGCACTTGTGCATTAAAGACTATCGCCCCGACTTCACGATTACTGGATAAGTAACCACTTGCACCGTAGGTATAGCCTTTATCTTCACGTAGATTTTGATTAATACGGCTATTAAAGTTACCCGCTAAATTAAAATTCGTTAATTGAGTGAGATACATTTCTCCCGTTGCATCGAAAGGCAATCCACGACGAACAAAACGCACCACACTTTGCGGCGAATCGGGTTTATCGACCAAAAACAGACGCTGCTCAGTGAGCGTCGGGATCACTTGAGGACGGAGTATTGGCGCTGGTTGGCCATGCCAATCGGTGAAAAAGGCCAGTTGTTCACGTACCTGTTGAGGTTCAATATCACCGACGACAATCACTTGAGCACCGTGTGGCGTATAATGCTGCTGATAAAACGCTTTAACCTCATCCAATGTCAGTGCAGCAATCGAGGCTTGTGTACCGTCACTCGAGCGAGCAAATACCGAGTCGCCAAACAATACTTGGCGCATCGCTTGGCCAGCTAACCAACTTGGTTGTTGATGCTGATAGACGACACTTTGTAGCATTTGTTGCTGAAGACGCTCAAAATCTTCTTGCTTAAATCCCGGTGTTAATAACATCTCTTGGACAATCTGCAACGTTTCTGGCAGATGTTTGGTTAAGCTTGAGATAACCACATTGGTCGAATAAGCGCCGGTATTGAGACTGATGGTCGAACCCAGCTTATCGAGCTGAGCTTGAATCGCTTCCACATTGCGTATCGCTGAGTCTTGCTTGATTAGAGCTGCCGTTAAATTCGCTAAACCTTCTTTGCCCGCTTCAACATGCCGCTCTCCTGCGGGTAAGCGGATCTCCACTTGTACGGTCGGAGTCTCACCGCTCACCGTTCCGATTAACTCCGCGCCATTATCAAAATGGATTTCATACAACTCAGGCATATTAATTTGCACAGCTTGCGCAACGGCTGGCATCACCGAACGATCAAAATTATCCACCACTTGACGATACTCAAGCTGTTGTTCTGTTATTTTTTGATAAACGGGCAATAAACGCTCAGGAGTAACAAAGGTTGCTTGACGAACCGCGAGTGATGTACGGCCTCGTGGTACAACACTTAATGTGACTTTGGGTTTACCTTGTAGATAAGTCTGAAAAACCTGAGTCACTGATTGTGGAGTAACCGCTCTTAACTGTGCTAACTGTGCCTCAATACGATCGGGTTGATCATAGAAAGTTTGATTACTTGCCAACTGGGTTACCTTACCTTGGACACTTTGTAGCGCAAAAATAGCATTCGCTTCAGCCATACCGGTGATTTGTGCTAAACGGTCATCACTAACACCTTGCTGCGCAAACTGCGCCAATGTTCGCATGATTTCTTGATACAGCGGTGTCAGTTGAGCACGTTGTCCTGAGGGAGCCATGGCATAGATATAAAAAGTACACGCCAGTTCTGCGCAATCTTGAAAGGCACCAGCATCGACCGCTTTCTGGGTTCTGACTAGATTTTGATACAACAAACTATTACTACCACTACCGAGTACTTGCGCTAGAGCATCTAGTGAGGCTTGTTGTTCAGCACCTCGATAAGCCGTTGGGAAGCCAATTAATACCATCGGCTGCTGAATGCGATCTTCTAGAGTAATATAACGATCTTCCGCTAATGTAACGGGTTGCTTTTCAGCCTTATCAACTTCTGGACCTTTAGGAATGGAGCCAAAATAGCGATTAACCCAAGCTAAAGTTTGTTTAACATCAATATCTCCACCAATGGTCAATACAGCATTATTCGGTCCATACCAGCGTAAGAAAAAAGCTTTCAGATCATTTACATCGACTCGGTCTAAATCTTCGACATAACCAATCGTCTGCCATGAATAAGGATGGCCTTGTGGATACAGCGCCTCAGCCATTCTTTCCCAAATCAGTCCATAAGGACGATTATCATAGTTTTGCGCTCGTTCATTTTTCACCGTATCACGCTGTATTTCAAATTTACGCTGCGACACTGCATCAAGTAAAAAGCCCATTCGATCGGCTTCTAACCATAAAACTTTTTCTAATTGATTGGCCGGAACGGTTTGGAAATAATTGGTTCGATCACGATTGGTGGTGCCATTTAAACGTCCGCCTGCTTCGGTAATCAACCGAAAATGTTCTTGATCAGCGACATGCTTAGAACCTTGGAACATCATGTGTTCAAAAAAATGAGCGAACCCTGACTTACCAAGCTCCTCGCGAGCAGACCCCACGTGATAAGTCATATCGACATGCACCAAAGGATCGGAATGATCCGGTGATAAAATCACGGTTAACCCGTTATCTAAACGATATTTACTATAGGGAATCATCACTTTATCAGGCTGTGCTTCGACCTCTTCCAGTAAAGTGACGCCTGAAGGTAAGGATGAAAAAAAAGATAACGCAGTAGGAGTAGAACAGCCAGAGAGAGCCAGCAGCGCGAGTGCGCCCAGCCAAATTTTCTTCATACCATCACCTTAAAAAAGACCGTAGAAAATCGCAGTTAACAAGCAGTAGCGAAGCATTTTCCCAACCAGAATCATGCAAAAGACCACGCTACCACGCATTCTTAACCACCCTGCAGCTAAACAAAGTGGATCACCGATAATCGGTAGCCAACTGAATAATAATGCCCAATAACCATGTTTGTTTAGCCACTTTAACGCATTATGACCCTGTTTTTCCTGTTGAGTTCGGTTTGGAAGCAATAAACCTAACCAATAATTCGTCATACCTCCGAGCGAATTACCAAGCGTTGCGATCAAAATGATCAACCATGGAGAGTATTGACCAAGAGCAAGTGTTGCGATGAGTACGGCTTCAGAGCCACCAGGCAGTAAGGTAGCACTCAGAAAACTAACAACAAACAATACCCAAAGTGCAGAAGTAGAAAACAGCTCCGCCAAATAAGCAAAGCTGGTATTAAACAGTTCTAGCATTGCATATTAAGCAAGATTTTACCTCGCGTGTGTCCAGTGGCGATTTGCTCATGTGCTTGTTGTACTTCTTGCAGAGGATAAATACGCTGAATTTCTATTTTCAACAATCCAACCCCAACCATATATAGCATGGTATCTAACTGTTCAGGATTAGGGTCAACCAACATACCGCAAGCGTCAAAGCCCAGTAATTTGGCTTTTTCACAGATAAGTTCAGCGCTAAGTGTCGGCACTGTGACCACTCTGGCGGCATCTTTCAAACATTTAAGAGCATCGAGAGCAGCATCGCCACCAACAAGATCGATCAAGACATCAACCTCTTCCAAACGCTGAGAAACAGGAGCAAATTGATAGTTAATCGCATGGGCACCTAATGTGGCAAGATAATCTAGATTAGCTTCACTGCAAGTGGTATAAACTTCGGCTTTCGTAGCTAACGCTATCTGTAAAGCAATATGCCCAACGCCTCCTGCACCGGCAAGGATCAAAACGCGATCGCTCTCTTTAATCTGGGCTTTACTTAAGGCTTGAGCCGCGGTTTGTCCAGCTAATGGTAATGCAGCGGCAGCTTCTAAAGTCACCGAGTCAGGTACGATACTAAGATCTTTTTCTGCAACACAGACATATTGACTATAACCGCCGCCTCGCAGTGGAAAACCAATAAAGCCGGCTACATTCATCCCTTGCCGCAACTCATCAACTCCTGGGCCAACGTTGACAATTCGTCCTGATATATCGTAACCCGGTACCCAAGGTAGCTTATCTTTATTTTGCTCTGCAGCCCAACCTAAACCGGCGCGAGTTTTGATATCAATAGGATTCACACTGGCAAAAACAACTTTGACCAATACCTCCCCTTCTTGTGGCTCTGGAATGCTTGATGATTGAATCGCGAGCACTTCTGGCCCACCGAATTGGGTAATGACGATCTGCTTATTGTCCATGTCCTCGGTTCCTATTGCTAGCAAGTAAAAAGAGATGCCGAAGCATCCCTTTGAATATATATCATTTTATAACAGATTGTGAACTATATCTCCCCGAACGGCTTGGTGAGAGATGACCTCAACATTAGGGCTTAAGCGCTTCATGCTTAGGGTGAATGGTATGAGATCATCCAACCAAGGCAAGCAATACTCCAGCAGCAACGGCTGATCCTAGCACCCCTGCCACGTTCGGCCCCATCGCATGCATCAACAAAAAGTTTTGCGGGTTGGCCTCTAAACCAACTTTATTGACCACTCGAGCAGCCATGGGGACTGCAGAAACACCAGCAGCACCGATCAGGGGATTGATATCTTCTTTAGAAAATTTATTGAGCAATTTAGCCATCAATACACCGCCAGCAGTACCAATACTGAAAGCAACGGCACCAAGCAATAAAATCCCCAGCGTCGAAACATTAAGAAATTTATCCGCTTGTAGTTGAGACCCAACCCCCAAACCTAAGAAGATAGTCACGATATTAATCAGCTCATTTTGCGCTGTTTTTGATAATCGCTCCACCACTCCCGCTTCACGCATTAAGTTACCTAAGCAGAACATGCCAACTAAAGGCGTGGCAGCAGGAAGAAATAAGATTGCCATCAACAACACTAATAACGGAAAAACTATTTTTTCACGTTTACTGACGTGTCTCAGTTGTGCCATCTTAATTTGACGCTCTTTTTCCGTGGTCAACGCTCTCATGATCGGCGGTTGAATGATCGGCACCAGCGCCATATAGCTATAAGCAGCAACGGCAACGGCCCCTAATAAATCCGGAGAGAGTTTACTGGTCAAAAAAATCGCGGTTGGACCGTCAGCCCCACCAATGATCGAGATAGAAGCGGCATCTGCCATGGTAAAACTGATCCCCGGCACATAATTGAGTAGAATGGCCCCAAATAAGGTAGCAAAAATCCCAAACTGCGCCGCAGCACCCAGCCATAACGTTTTCGGGTTTGCAATTAAGGCACCAAAGTCGGTCATGGCTCCGACACCAAGGAAAATCAATAAAGGAAAAATCCCCGATGCAATACCAATGTTATAAACGTAATAGAGTAATCCGCCAGGATCGGTAAAACCAGCGTTAGGAATGTTGGCTAAAATTGCCCCAAAACCAATCGGGAGCAATAATAACGGTTCAAACCCCTTACGAATGGCTAAAAATAGCAATCCCACGCCAACCAAAATCATGATTAATTGGCTGAGTTCAAAATTGGCAATCCCGGTTTCATTCCATAGAGTCAATAATCCGTCCATGTGATAACCCTTATGCCAGACTTAAGATTGGCGTACCAACAGAGACGCTATCGCCTTCTTTGACATGCAGCACTTGAACAACCCCGTTACGTGCAGCACGCACTTCTGTCTCCATTTTCATTGCTTCTAAAATGACTAATACATCGCCTTCAACCACTTCACTTCCCGGCTGAACTTGAACTTTAAAAATATTACCCGCGAGCGGCGCTGGCACCGCCTCAGCCGTTGATGCCAAAGCAGCCGCTTGAGGAGAAGCTTGAGTCGCCACGGAGGTCAGTTGTCCCTGAGGGCCAACTTCGACTTGATAAATCTGACCATCAACTTTAACGCTGTAAGTCTCGACACCTTTTTGCATGACCTCACTAGGTCGATTGTCTGTCGATACAGAAGGCTGAGACTCAACGCTTGGTGCGGGTTCAAACGCTGACGCATCGCCACGATGTTTTAAAAACTTCAAACCTACCTGAGGGAAAAGGGCATAAGTCAGTACATCATCAACGGTATCCTCAGCGAGAGATATCCCCTCAACCTTCGCCTTCTCTAATAACTCGCTCGTTAAGTTAACCATCTCGGCTTGTAAAAGATCCGCAGGGCGACAAGTGATCGGTTGCTCACCAGCGAGTACTTGTTGCTGCAGTTGATGATTGACCTCGGCAGGTGTCGCGCCATATTCCCCTTTCAACACTCCAGCCGTTTCTTTGGTAATACTTTTATAACGCTCTCCAGTTAAAACGTTAATCACCGCTTGAGTGCCGACAATTTGTGAGGTAGGAGTGACCAAAGGGATATAACCGAGATCATGGCGTACTCTTGGGATCTCTTGCAGAACTTCATCAAGACGATCAGCCGCCCCTTGCTCTTTTAACTGACTCTCCATATTGGTCAACATACCACCGGGAACCTGAGCAATCAGGATCCGTGAATCAACCCCTTTTAATTGCCCCTCAAATTGAGCGTACTTTTTACGTACTTCACGGAAATAGGCAGCAATTGGCGCTAATTGCTCGAGATTAAGCTGTGTATCACGTTCTGTCCCTTGCAGCATCGCAACAACGGTTTCCGTAGGTGTATGACCATAGGTTTGACTCATCGACGAAATCGCGGTATCCAGAATATCTACCCCAGCTTCAACCGCTTTAATCGCGGTTGCCGTCGACAGCCCAGTGGTTGCATGGCAATGCAAGGCTAGAGGCACTGCGCAAGACGCCTTAATCCGCGAAATCAGTTCTTCCGCTTCATAAGGTTTCAGTAGCCCAGACATATCTTTAATACATAAAGAGTGACAGCCGAGATCTTCTAAACGTTTCGCAAGATCGACCCATGTCTGAGTATTGTGAACTGGGCTAGTAGTATAAGAAAGTGTCCCCTGAGCATGAGCCCCGACGTCAATCGTTGCTTTGACTGCTTGTTGAAAATTACGTACATCGTTCATCGCATCAAAAATACGAAATACGTCCATACCATTGGCATGGGCACGCTCAACAAATTTCGCTACGACATCATCGGCATAATGACGATACCCCAACAGATTTTGACCGCGTAGTAACATCTGCATCGGCGTATTAGGCATCGCTTTTTTTAAGGCTCGTAAACGATGCCAAGGGTCCTCACCAAGAAAACGAATGCACGCATCAAATGTCGCACCACCCCATGTTTCCAGTGACCAGTAACCGATCTTATCTAACTCTGCCGCAATCGGCAGCATATCTTCCAAGCGCATACGAGTCGCAAATAATGACTGATGCGCGTCACGTAGGACCACATCGGTAATAGCAAGTGGTTTAGACATGCTGATTAACTCCTTTTAATTCTTACTGTTGGATTGCTGAGTGTCGGTATTGGTGCACCGCAGCAGAAATCGCCGCAACCACCTGAGGGCTTGGAGTTGTGACTGAAGAGGCACTTTTATTAACGGGAACTGGCGTCGTTGCTGGCAATGCTTCATCGCGAAGACATGTCGACATCAGTCGAACCAGATAGACTAAAATAGTTAAAAAAATAAAGACCACCGCCATTCCTGTACCCATTAAGGTTGCGGCATCGATAAGCAGGCTTCCAATATCAATCATCTTGCTTCCTTTCTCTGTCATCCTGACAATCTGCTTGAGAAATTATATTGACGGCTACAGCGTCTTGGCCTCACTTAGAGCATTATCATTGGTGATAAAAATGCCTATCAGCGATTGAGATGACTTACTCAAAGCTTAGATACAAGTGAGGTGAATAAGGATTATCTCGACTGGTGGAAAATTGTCAATTTGCTTTAAACATCTTTGACCTAATCGAGACGTTCAAGTCATAGAAGCGTCACATGAATCACATAAACGAGTGTAATATTCGCTAAAAACGGCAGGGATTATGATCAAAATTGCGAACTTGGCGAGTTTTCATCGCTCAATAGGCAATATTGACATCAATTGCATAAAGCACTTATTGAAAACAAAGAGTTGTAAATTAAAACAATAAAAATTGTTAATAAAAAGTTAAAAAGGGGGCAATAAAAAACCCCGCTTAAGCGAGGTTTTCATAATATGGCGCGCTCAGGAGGATTCGAACCTCCGACC
>NZ_WXWK01000019.1:0-3280 GCF_009904835.1 Vibrio sp. V33_P6A3T137
TTATACAACAAATGATGTAACAAATTTTGCTACACAGAACAGATTTTTAACTTTATATGTATAAAAAATCAAAGTAAGTGCACACATCGGAGGAGAAAAATTGACTTTAATAACGATCGGACGTACAAGAATGACACACAAACATCCTGGACGGATTAAATAATAAACAAAGGAGATTGTCTATGGCAGATAAGAAAGCGACCCTTCACATTGAAGGTAAAGCGCCCATTGAGCTGCCGATTATGGATGGGACAATAGGTCCTCAAGTAATCGACGTTCGTCAATTAGGTTCAAATGGCTACTTTACTTTTGACCCGGGTTTTCTTGCCACTGCATCTTGTGAATCTCAAATCACTTATATCGATGGTGACAAAGGCATTTTGTTACATCGCGGCTTTTCTATCGAACAGTTAGCCAATAATGCTGATTATTTAGAAGTCTGTTACATCCTTCTTTATGGTGAAGCCCCTAACCGTGAACAATACGAAGAGTTTAAGAAAATCGTTACTCGCCATACCATGGTTCACGAGCAAATTGCTAGCTTCTTCCATGGTTTCCGCCGCGATGCACACCCAATGGCGGTGATGTGTGGGGTGGTAGGTGCGTTAGCGGCTTTCTATCACGATTCACTGGATATCAATAACGATACACACCGAGAAATTGCTGCTTATCGTTTATTATCAAAAATGCCAACCTTGGCTGCAATGTGTTACAAATACTCGATTGGTCAGCCATTTATCTATCCACGTAACGACTTAACCTACGCAGAAAACTTCCTGCACATGATGTTTGCTAATCCGTGTGAAGAATATGAAGTCAATCCTGTCGTCGCTCGTGCTATGGATAAAATCTTCACTTTGCATGCAGATCATGAGCAAAACGCATCAACATCAACCGTTCGTTTAGCCGGTTCTTCAGGTGCCAACCCCTTTGCCTGTATTGCCGCAGGTATCGCATCACTGTGGGGTCCAGCCCATGGCGGAGCCAACGAAGCTTGCTTACGCATGCTAGAGGAAATTGGCTCCGTCGATAAAATTCCTGAGTACGTCGCCCGAGCAAAAGATAAAGATGATCCGTTCCGCTTAATGGGCTTTGGTCATCGGGTGTACAAAAACTACGATCCACGTGCAACGGTGATGCGCGAAGCGTGTCATGATGTTCTTAAAGAACTCAATATTAGTGATCCGCTACTTGATGTAGCGATGGAGCTTGAGCGTATTGCGCTCTCTGACCCCTACTTTGTTGAGAAGAAACTCTACCCGAACGTTGATTTCTATTCTGGGATTATTCTCAAAGCCATCGGTATTCCAGTCTCCATGTTTACCGTTATCTTTGCCATGTCACGCACCATTGGCTGGATCGCACACTGGAATGAAATGCATTCAGACGTCAACAACAAGATAGGCCGTCCTCGTCAGCTTTATACAGGTCAAAAACTTCGTGAGTTTGTGCCATTACATGAACGCCAATAAGTGAGGCACCAACTAGGCTAGCCTATCGTTCTTGCCTAGTTAATCAGTAACACAATAAAAAGCGAGATCGACTCTCGCTTTTTTTATTTATACCGGATTATCAATATCGATAAACTCAACAGAAAGGCCATGCGCTTTGCTCAACCACTCACCTAATGCTTTAACACCATAACGCTCGGTAGCATGATGGCCTGCAGCAAAATAATGAATATTTAATTCTCGTGCCGCATAAGTAGTTCGTTCAGAAATCTCACCCGAGATGAACGCATCCATTCCTTGCTGAGCAGCCAGTTCGATATAGTCTTGCCCGCCCCCCGTACACCAAGCGATCTTTTTAATCGGTTTATCCGTTTGCTCTGGGGCAATATGCAATGGCTGACGGTGAAGTACAGTTTGCAGATGCTGGGCAAACTCATCACCAGAGTAATGGCGATTGAGACAACCGTACATGGCGACAGATTGTGCATGCCCTTCTAGCCCGCCCTCCACTTCAATCCCAAGTAACTGAGCGAGCTGAGCGTTATTACCCAATTGCGGATGAATATCCAGCGGTAAATGATAGGCAAACAAATTAATGTCATGTTTAATCAGCTGTCGTAGTCGCTGCCCTTTCATACCACGAATCGCTTCTGGCTCGCCTTTCCAAAAATAACCATGATGGACAAGTAAAGCATCAGCTTGATGCTCAATGGCTTGTTCAATGAGCGCTTTCGACGCCGTCACTCCAGTAATGATTTTTTTTATCTCGGCTTTACCTTCCACTTGCAAGCCGTTAGGACAGTAATCTTTCACTAATTGTGGAGACAAGATCTCATTTAACAACGCTTCTAACTGTAAGTTGTTCATATTTCGTTCCATTACACTATTGTTATGACGTGTTTATAACAATTTCAGGCTAGAATGTCGAAAACGGAATGGTAACCGTAGATGGTGCTCACAATGGATATAAAACAGCTTATGCAATGGGTGGTAACCACTCCTCCACTCTTTCAAGGGTCAGAGCCAATAGTCTCTAAAGTTCCTTTCATTCAACCGTCTTATCAGCAGTGGCCAACTTATCAAGGTAATCAGCGACTGGGCTTTATTTATCAATTTTTATGTCAACAACTCTTCACTGCCACGCCTCGCTATAACGCCGTTTCAGAAGAGATTCAGCTAAATCAACAAGGTACAACGTTAGGTTCGATTGATTTTATTGCCAAAAACCGTAAAACAGAGCAATACGAACATTGGGAAGTGGCCGTTAAATTCTACCTTCTTCATCAAGGGAATTGGTATGGGCCCAATGCAGAAGATAGACTTGATCTCAAGTTAAATCATATGCTCAACCATCAACTTCCCCTTTCAAGCAACGAAGCGTTTTGTAAACATTATCCGTTATGGGCTAATGCGAAGCCCCATTTGCTCATGCAAGGTCGTCTTTATACTAACCCTTTTCAACCAGAACCCGTACCTAACGAATGTTTAGGCCACCCACTCAACCCTTCACAAATTCAGGGTCATTGGTGTTATCAACATCAACAGTCATTGATTGACGAGCCTTTATATCTATTAGAAAAACCACAATGGTTAACGGGCCGCGATAAACAGAGTCCACGCTACCAAGGTGAAGACTTAGGTTTTGTTCATTGCCAAAGTCAATCGGGATTATTTTGGTTTATTATGCCCAATGACTGGCCTGCTACCACATAATAAAAAACAGGCCATGAACGTTAATTCATGGCCTGTCTTAAGCTAAATTCGAGATGTGATTAATTATAATCCCGCATTTTTAAAGACTTGATTAACAATCTCTTGCGCTTCATGCT